>JAQBHK010000164.1:0-27243 GCA_032127815.1 Desulfobacterales bacterium | reverse complement strand
GCAAGATGCCAATCCTGGCCTTGAGTTGTAACGTTAAGTAATGTCAAGATGTTATAACCCTGAACCTTGAACCCATAACCTATAACCGATCAGCCTGCGTGAAGATGTTTAGATCGTGCCGTGCCGGAAAAACAACTGTGTGACCTTAAATGAAATGTTTAAAAAAATCAATGGTTAGTTCTGGTCATTTGTCACCTGTCACTGGTTACTGGATATTTGAACCTCGTTAATTCATGCTGGATTTTTTGCCGTATTTTTTCTGTTTTTCTTTGACCGTGTATCCTATTTCCCCGGTTAAATATCAGCCAGAAATTAAATCATTCATCTTCCTAAATCTCTACAGTCCGGCCTTTTATGCGCATGCAGCGAATAAAGATTTAACGGGGTAAATCTTTTTGGGTTTACTTTCAACCGTTAATAATTGATCTAAAGTTTCAAACACAATCTGAAACCGCTCTTCAGTTATCTGCTTAAGTTCTTCCAACTCTCTTCGGAGGTCTTTGTTATCAATAAGCGCCTCACGAAGTTTTGAAAATGTCCGCATGATTTGTATGTTTACCTAAATAGCCCTTTCGCTCTTTAAGACAGAGGAGAGCATTAGTACACCATGCTCTGAAAAAGCCATAGGTAAATATCTGGTGCCACCCCAAATCGCAAAGTAATCCTTTCCGAAAATCCGCTTTCCCTGCTTGAGCCGTTCATCGTCCAGCACAAAGCCTTTTAAAATTTGAAACACTCGGTTTAGGTCATTCTTATTTGTGAGATACTTGGAGCAGTTTCTGGAAAAATCAGACAGCAGATTCCGCGTCTTTCGTACTTTCCTAATGATAATCCATCCGAAAAAAACAAAGAAAATCAATATGAAAATACTCATGCCGAAGGCAGCATACGTTTCTTGGTTTTGAAACATGTGGGTTATGCTTAATAACTCGGCAATTTTGCGCCCGAAGCAATCAAAATATTCAATAACTACCATTATTGTCCTCTCTTGAGCCTGTCCGACAACTCCCTCTCCCTTGAGAGAGAGGGTCGGGGTGAAGGTGTAAGTGGTTGAATTAACACTACCTCACCTAATCTCTCCCCCTCAAAGGGGAGAGGAATTTTAGGTTGTCGGACAGACTGTCTTGATGGTAAAAGGCATTTGAAAGGAAAAAGCGTGCTGCTCAAGCATTCCGCGTAATACGTTCCATGCGTGACAGGTGCCGAAAGGTTTTTGCGCCGGCCCAACCGCTTTTAAGCGGTTTGTCTTTGTGTCTGTGATAATACGCCAGCAGATCTTCGAAGGTATCCAGATCATTCCAACGGTCGAGCAATTTTGTCTTAAGGGCTCGGTCAGCAGCGATTTCGAGCGTCTTTTTAAGAACGGCCGGTGTACTCCAGGGAATATTGCGGAACAACTCGGGCTGGGGTTTGCGCAACCCGACCAGATAATAACCGCCGTCATAACAGGGTCCGAAAACGGCATCGGCCCGGCCTGTCGTCAGCAGGTGAAAGGATTCCTGAACGATTGACTTGGGCAGATCGGGACTGTCGCTGTCAATGATCGAGATCGCACCATACCCCTCCGCCAGTTTGTCAACAAAGATGTTGCTTAACCGTTCACCCAAATCTTTACCTCTCTGAGGGAAAAGGTGAAACCCGTTGGGTGTGAAAGCGGCAAAATATTCTTTTGCATCCTCGGGCGTGTAGCAAATAGCCAGATCAATGCCTTTGAGGGAAACCGTCTCTTCTATCCTGTCCTGCAGGAAGCAGCGATACAGATCCGTTGCCTCTTGGGGGGTCAGATCAGGAAAGAGGCGTGTCTTCACCGCGCCCGGGACCGGGGCCTTGGCAACGATAACCAAAAGCGATTTGTCAAGCACTCTGTTCATCAAAGGCTCCAAAGAACGCCGCAACCCCGGCAGCACTTCGGCGCTGATGCGGTTTGGCGTTTTTTCCTGAAATGATCATATTTAGCTCCCGTCCAGATCTCTGCTACGGAGGCTTCGAACACATTGCCCAAAATGATCGAATTATAATCCTTGGTCGAAAAGGGCGCAATACAGCAGGGCAAGACATTCCCATTGGCGGTAATGTACATGAGGGTCGACGGTCGACGGCATTTACGCCACGGCATTTTAGCACCGGTACCCTTCTTAAGGCTGTCAACCGGCCCGCAAAGCCCCGACGCATGCAAGCTTACTTCTAAACGCTTTGCAAGCAGTTGACATTCTTGAATCCATTTAAGCGTGCCGTCCGCCGCATTCTGCAAGGTCTGGCCGGCGCGGGCAATGCCGTATCCATGGTCGTCTTGAAAATAGACCAAACGTTGCAGATAGACTTCCCCGATCCCAAGATCGGCGGCCAGTCGAATGCAATCCGCAAGTTCTAAAATATTATCTTTGGTTCCCAGAAACCACAGCGACAGCCTGGGGACGGCCGTACGACACTTTTTTTGAAGCGCCAAAAACGACTCAAGATTCTGTACAATCTGATCGAACCGGTCACTGTTGCGGATCGTTTGGTAGCCTTGTGCGGACGCGGCATCCAGCGAGATGCGCAACTCGTCGAGACCGGCACGCATAAGATCCTTTTGCCATTGTTCGTCGAGCAGGATACCGTTGGAGTTGAAAAGAACATACACGTTACGTTTTTTTAGATGCCGGATCATCTCCGGAAGGGCTTTGTTTAAGAGCGGTTCCCCGATGCCATGCAGCACGATTCTTTCCAGTTCGGGGAGCTGCTCGGTAATCATGACCAGGTCCTTAAAAGACATATCATGTTCAGGTTCCCAGTTGCCCCGGTACAGGATACACCCCTTGCAGCGCAGGTTGCACCGGTTGGTCGTTTCAAAATAGAGATTTTCGGGAAGACTTAATTTGTTGTCTACTACAGCCATTAACTTAGTTCCCCCTGACAATTGTCGTGCAGATACTTCCGGTTCGAAGCGGCTTAGCGGCAGAGGAAAGCCGGCCGCTGAGCGTCACGCTTTTTTGTTGAAAAACCGGGCAATACTCATCCGGCAGTTCAAATCGGCCGCGCAGTTTGCGGCGGGCCGCACAGCCGCCGCCGCAAGTGTCGACAAAGGCGCAACTCTGACAAAATTGTGGAATTTTGTGGGCCTGTTTAAATAAAGGCGTTTCAAAAACAGCTTCTTTTTGCTGCACCAGATCATCGATGCTAAGATCCGATTCAGGCCAGTAAACACAGGCCTTCAGTTTTCGATCCGGCGTAACCCGCATGCTATGGCCGCCGCAGGGGGGGCCGTTTAAGCCATGGAGACCCAGAAACGTGTTCACCAGGGGTTCCGTGACGGAAATAATTTCGCTGTGATCAAAGAGAATTTTAAACGCTTCCCAGTACTGCGCAAAGTCGGGCAAAAATTTGTCGGTGTACATGGGTTGATAGACGTTGACGCGAAAATCGGAATCAAACGAGGTTGCCATTTTGGCAATGCGTCCAAGTTCTTTGCAGTTCAGATTCATCAGAACCGCCAGAATCGACACCCGGATGCTCAGCCTTCGACATCGTTCGATCGCTTGCATGACCGTTTTCCAGTTGCCTTCACCACGAAACCGGTCCTGCCGGGTTTGATCCGGAAAATCGACCGAAAACTCAACGTCACCAAAATACTTAAGCTGTTCGTCAGGGGTAATCGACAGGGTGTGGCCGTTGGATGCCAGGGTCATCTTGATTTTGCGGCCGTGCAGGTATTCTATAATTGAAAAATAATCGGGGTTCAAGCCGTTCTCGCCGGTACCAAAACCGATAGAACCGATGGCTAAATTTTCGCATACTTGTTGAACGTCGGCCAGGGTCAAATTAAAAATTTGATTTTGATCGCGATAACAGTGGGCGCAGTGTAAATTACAGTCGCTTGTCAGTCCGATCCCCAAAGAAACCATGTCGATACTCCTTAGTTCTGCATGGGCACTATTTAAAAAGATATTTCAATGGAACAAAAAACATATAGTAAGCGGCCAGGATCGAGCCCTTCAGGGTCCCCGTAACTTTAGACTTGCCGATGCGTTTGCGGTAGCGAATCGGTACGCTTTGAATGCGTAAGTCCTGGCGAGCCGCTTTGACTACCATCTCAACCGGCCATCCATAGGTCATTTGTTCCATGTTCAGCTCGAATAAAGTTTTGGCCTTAATGGCGCGAAAGGATCCGATATCCGTTATCTTGGCCCCATAAAGCAGGCGCAGCAAAAACACTATTAAATGGTTTCCCAGGCGGCCGTGGAGGGCCATGGACCCTTTCTCTAAGACCCCCTTGATGCGACTGCCGATCACCAGATCCGCCCGATCGGCAACCACGGGGCCCGCAATAGCTTCCAGTTGTCCCGGGTCATCGCTGCGATCGCCGTCCAAAAATACAATGACATCGGCGTCGGCAGCGGCCCTTGCGCCTGCCAGACACGCGGCCCCATAGCCCCGGCGGGATTCAAAAATGACGCGGGCCCCGGCCCAAGCCGCTTGTTTGGCGGTCCCATCGGTGGAGCCGTTGTCAACGACGATAATTTCATGAATCCGCTTGCCGGGGACGGCGCTGACCACCTCAGCGATGGCTTGCTCTTCATTGAGAACAGGTATGACGACGGATATTTTTATTTTAGCGGCTCCTGCGCATTCAGCGCCCAGTCATAATGAATATAGGCCGTCTTGGGCTTGCGCTCCAAAAAGGCCCTTAGGTCTTCTGAAATGTACGGTTTTACAAAACCCAAAACCGACCCGGCCTTGAGCTCAAAATCCTTCGCAAACCAGTCAAACAGCTTGGAAAGATAGAGCGTATTTTCCGTGTGATCGATCCGAATGCCGCGTTGAGAGTTTATGTACTTGCGGGTCTCTTCTTCCAGCTTTGCCTGCACATTATTTTCGGTATAGGCCAGGCGCGGCAGCGGCGGACAACCGGAAGACGCACAAATAATGGCAAAATGGATCCGGGGGTCCTTAAATTGCTTTCGCAAAATGTCGTGTTCGATATCGTCCTGGCTCATCTGCTTGCCGGCTACGGTGTGTTGCCGGGTGGCAAAGAACCTGGTAGAGGTCCAGATACCGGGTAGCAGGGTTTCGCGCACGCTTTTTTTCGGTTTCCATTTGATGACCTTATCGATGGTAACGGCATTGTAGGCATTCAACCAGAAGGCCAGCTGCGCGTTACCGGACAGGGCGTTAATGTCGGCGGTTTCCAAAGATGTAATATAGGCTTTAAAGATCGGATTTGCGGCAATACCGTTGTAATCAACACGCCCCTTATTATTTACATACTGATAAAGAATTTGATCGAACCTTAAATGATCGAATCCGGCCGCCGCCACAACCCGGATAAAGCCGGTCATCAAAAAGACGGTCATTATCAAAACAATTGTTTTGCGGTTCATGATTGCACCTCTGCCGATCGTTCGCTTATGCGTCCGAAAAAAATGCTGTTGATCCGGCTGCGAACCGCAAACGATTTTAAGAGAAAGCCGGCCGCAAGCAATACAAACAAAGGTGTGTATTCGACCAGCAGGACCCAGGTGGGCATGACCCCTTGCGGGGCCGCATACTTGACATAGGACAACACGACGGCGCAGGTAAAAAACAGCCAGGCAGCGCTTGGATAAAATGCTAAAAACGGAACGATCAAGATCACATACCATGGCTGCAATGCGGCCGGCATCAATACGATCAACCACCCGACTAAAATATATGCGTATCTTATAACCTGAACGTTTTGTTTGTCTTTAAACAAGACGGCCAGCCCGGCGGCCATTAGCGCCAGAATAAACAGTTGCGAAAGCAGTGCGTACCCCAGGCCGGGAAATAGCAACATGAGTAGATACTTTAGTCCCAGATTGAAGCTTTCATAAGGGTTGTTCAGATAAACCGGCAAAAATCCCGGCAGCTTGCTGCCGGCGCCGATATATGGCAGATAAAGCAGCACGAAGGCGGCCAGGAAAATGACCATGCCCTTGATTCTGTTGCCGCGATTTAAAAAGGCCGCCAGCAGAAGGGCCGGATAAAACTTGACCGCGCCGGCTACGGCCAGCAGAATGATTCCCGGCGTCTTTTTTTGCAGGGCATTTAAATACAGCGCCGCCACCACCAAGAACACCGTAAGACCCTCCAGATGACCGCTGTAGGCAATTTCAAAAATAACCAGAGGATTCCAGGCATAAATCAGCACCCTGGCCGTTTCAAAGCCGTATGCTCTGAGCAGGGCCGTCAGCAAGAGCATGGTGCATATGTCAAAAAAAGTCATAAGCCCTTTATGACCGGTGACACGGTCTTGCGCCAGCATGTAAAAAAGACGGAAAAAGATTTGAGCGCCGGCCGGATAGATGGTCGGATAGTCTTTGCGGTTGATATTGGGGAAAATCCGATCATCTCGCAGCGGTTTCAATTCCTCGGCTGCCGGCGGGTATTGGTACGGGTTGGTCCCGCTCTGCTGCACGCGGCCGTCCCAGATGTAGCGATACATGTCGTCAGAGAGCGCTGCCGGTTCCAACGCAATCAGGCAAAGCCTGAAGAAAATCGCGAAAAACAGAATGATAAACAGCAGGTTTTTCGAATTCCCGATCGTTGACCCGTTTTTTAAAATCAGCAAAACAGCCAGCAAATATATAACACTCAAAAAAAGAAACAAGGATATGTAAACATGAATATCCGTTCGGCCTGAAAATTCAGGAACCAGATGATCCAGCTTGAAATTGAAAAAATAGACCACAGCGGAAATCAACCCCAACCCAATGATACCGGCAAGGACGGCTCGGGAGTGCAAACCGTTTGAACGATTATGATTGTTTTTTTCCATATCCATGTTTGATTGAAAGAAAAAACACGTAGAAAAATCCTGCCGTATAAATCAACAAAAAGGGGCTGATGAAATATTTGTTATAAAAAAGAAACAGTAACAGTCCGGTCAGCGAATAGAGTCCCATCAAAAATTCAATAAACGATACGGTCGATATGGGAATCGAGTAGCCTTTGTCTTCCCATCGATCCTGCTTGGTTTTGATGCCGTATTTCGGGGTCCGGACAAACCCGCTATTTATATTCAACAAAGCTTCCAGGATCGCCTTGGTATTGTTTACCGCGATGCCGGTCCCAAGGCACATCAGAAGCGGCAGAAATTTAATCCGACCCTTCCATTTACGATAAAGAAGATATTGTGAAAAAACATACATGGAAGATGGGCCGCAGGTGGCCAGACACAGCAGGGTGAATATGATGATCGGATATAAAAAATGCGTAAAGAGCCATGGCGTATAGAGCATCGGTATGGATGTCAATACGACCAAAAGCATCATGGGATGAACCATGTAATGGGTCAGATGCAAAAAGGCCTGGATTTTAATCAAAATTGAAACATCTGCTTTGAAAAGTTTGCCAAGATTCTTTTTGGCGGTCTGAATCGATCCCTTGGCCCAGCGATGCTGTTGGGATTTAAAGGCGGTAATGGTTACCGGCAGCTCTGCCGGGCAGACCACTTCCGGGGCAAACTGAAGTTTCCAGCCGCGCAGCTGAGCCCTGTAGCTCAGATCCAAATCTTCGGTCAGGGTGTCGGCCTGCCAACCACCGGCATCTTCGATGGCTGTTTTGCGCCAGATGCCCGCGGTACCATTAAAATTCATGAAAAAACCGCTCCAGGCCCGCGCGGCCTGCTCCACCCCGAAGTGCCCGTCAATTCCTATCGATTGTGCGCAAGTCAGCAGAGAATAATCACTGTTGACGTGTCCCCAGCGGGTTTGAACCATGCCTATTTCGGGATCAATAAAGTATGGGATGGTCTCTTTTAAAAAATTCGGGTTCGGAATAAAATCAGCATCAAAGATTCCCACGAGCTCGCCCTTGGCACTCGTAAGACCTTCTTTCAGGGCGCCGGCTTTAAAGCCGGTACGGTCCTCGCGGTAAAGATAAACAATATCAAAGCCGCGCCGCTGCATTTGCGCAACCACCGCTTTGGCAATATGGACGGTATCATCCGCAGAGTCGTCCAGGACCTGGATTTCAAGCAGTTCCCGAGGGTAATCAAACCGGCAAACCGACTTAATCAAGCGTTCAACCACATAGCGTTCATTGAAAATCGGCAGCTGTATGGTTACCCGCGGCCAGCTTTTTGAGGAGCAATTCAGATAAAAGTTTTGCTTGAGCTGTGCATGCCGCCTTAAGGCCTTGGAGCGGTTAAGACGATAAAATATCATGAGAAAATAGCAGTTCATGCCATAGGCAAACAGCGAGACCAGGGCCAACAGATAGGTTATCAGACAGACGTATTGAATAGCATCCTTCATGCTTTTAGTCAGAAATTTGAGCAAACAATACTTTAGCGCTGACAGGCAAGGAGGGTGACCATGCCATTTTTCATGCCGTGTGATTCTACCCTAAAGCCCGCCTTTTGCAAACATTCTTTCGTCCATTGCTCAGAGATACGAAGCTTCCGGAAGAAGCTTTTCTTCATGTTCCAGTGGTCATTGGTCTTTTCATATATAATATCATGCACTTTTACATGGTTTTTTTCAAATTCGAGAAAACATGTAAAAATTTTTGTTGGGTCGCTTCTCACCGGAATAAACCGATCCAGTTCTGCTAATTCAATGGTCATATCTCTAAAGCCCAATACAAAAAGCCCCCCTTGTTCCAAGGCCTGATGAACGGTCTCAATCAGGCCTCTCACTTCCTCCAGGGAGTCCAAATGGGTCAGGGTGTCACCCATGCAGACAATTATTTCAACCCTTGAAGGAGTGTGCTTGCTAAAGTTTACCAGATTATCTTGAATCGTCACAATCGGCATATTTTTGGCGTCTTTTTTGAGTTGCGCCAAAAGTTCATGGTTCAAATCAATCGCAATGACCTGAAACCCTGACTCGGCCAGGGGTATTGACTGAAACCCGGTCCCGGCACCCAGATCGACTGCGACGCCTGAACGGACAGGCCTGACACCGTGCTCGTGGAAAAAGGCTCGGTTTGCTTTAAAGTTTGCATCAGAACCGCCGCAAATCCATGAATAATAGGGCGCTAGCAGATTTTCATAGTGTTCTTTTACGCCGGCCACTACAATTACATTCCTTTCAATCTTTTTCTGGTTTTCCTGTTTGCAGATTTTTGATGCTGATTGGGGGCTAAAGTTTTTAAGAGCTTCGCCGATAATTGTTAAGATCTTTGGGTAGTTGACACCAAAAGTGTCTTTTTTTCTGCCGGCCCCCGAGTATTTCTCTGGGGCCTTTTTCCTATAGCGGTTGCCTTTTTCATCCATAGCGAACAAGGCTTGCTTTACTAAGGAAACATCAACAACAAAGCGATCTAAAAACTCTTCGTGGGGGTAGATCTCTACGGATTAGCCGTGAATTTTCTTCAACAACCAAGCCATATTTTCGCCTAGCCCTTTCATGGTGCTAACGCCTTCGTCGTCTTTTTCCACTTCGCCCTTATCCAGGCCAAAGCCCATGTTCCAATAAGTGGAGCCGGGCACAATCATCTGCCCGATGAAAAAGAAATGGTTTATGGAATTGAAGACGTGAATGGCGCCTCCACGGCGAACGGCAACAACCGCTGCCCCGACTTTACGCTTAAACATCCTGTCGTTGGCTATGCTGGTCATACCGGCCCGGTCAATCAAGGCCTTAAGTTCTGTTGAAACGTTAGCGAAATAGGTGGGAGAGCCAAGAATAATACCATCAGCTGCGATCATTTTTTCGATGCATGCATTTACGACGTCATTGGTCACGGAACATCGTTGATCTTTATTTTCCCAGCACTTCATGCAGGCGACACATCCTCGTATTTTTGCACCGGCAAGCTGCACCAATTCGGTTTCTATGCCTTCTTGCTCAAGTTCTCGCAAAACATAGTTGATAAGAATGGCGGTATTGCCGTCTTTCCGGGCACTTCCGTTAAAAGCTACGACTTTCATAGGATCGGTCCTCCATTATAATGACTAAGGTTGATAGAATGTTTCAGTTTTTGCCCAGGTTCATCTGCCGTTGACATTACCATAGAAGAATCATGCCAAACAGACAAGCTCAAACAGCAAAAAAACTTTTATGCGCGGAATCACCCAAGGCGACTCCGGGTGCTTTCGTGTTGAGTTTTAAGGTGGTTGTGGGGTCTGCAAGAAGATATTTTGCTGTGAGAATTCCAACGCATAGACAAAAGCAGGGCAGCGCTTTAAACATCAGCATTGATGATCTCGTAAAAAGTCACGAGTTCAATTATGATAGTTCCGTAAAAAACAAAAAGGTTCATATACACGGCGTAGCAGGGGGGACTTTTTACGACGTCGCCAGCATTAAGCCCTGTCGGTTACTGCAGCCATATGATCTTTGTAGATTTGATAATATAAGAACACTTTTTTAATATATCGTTTGGTAGCCTTAAAAGGCGGAACTCCCCGATAAAGCCTGACCTTTCCGCTGCCGGCATTGTAGGCTGCCAGCGCCAGGGTAACGTCTCCGCCAAACCGATTCACAAGCCGTTTAAAATATCTGACGCCGCCGTCAAGATTTTGCTCCGGGTTGAAACTATCTGTTACGCCGAGAGCAGCAGCAGTGGCGGGCATCAGCTGCATAAGGCCCCTGGCGCCTCTTTTGGAAACCGCTCTGGGATTATATTCAGACTCCGCCATAATAATAGCATTTACAAGGGCGGGGTCCATCTGATAGCGATTGGCCGTTTGCAGTATAATCGAATGTAATAACCGTTCCCCTTTCTTGCCGAAAACGTTCCTGTGCCGGTATTCCGGTTGAATTTTAGCAAGATTTTTTACTGCAGACAGGGGGGGGGTGATCTTAATGGTCACCTTTTTTGTCTCGGCCGTGGGGATCTTGGCACGTTTGTCGTTGAGAGCAAGGATTGATACACAAACAACCAAAACAAAAACGGATAACCACCGTACCGATTTTTGTAAAAACAGGTTTGCGGGAAAATCTTCGTCCATATTATACCTTCTTTGGTTAAATCTTTGTTTTGCTGCATCCTAACCGGACGAGCATCGCCCCGCCCCGCAAGCGGAATCTTAGATAAGCGGAACGAGTGCAATCCGGATTCCGTCTTCAGAGAAGCTGAAGCCGGTAACCAGACAACAGTTTCCAACAAGAATGCTACAATAGTCCGTTTCTGACAAAAAGCAAGCATGATTTTAGGCGGTAGACAATGGGTAGAAGCCTTGCCCTTTCTTTTGCCTAAATTGAGCGTTCAAATAATTCCAGGATAATATTAAACAAACTGTTTTCAGTCCATACATAGCACTTAAAGCATTATAAATTCCAAACTGTTGGGTGCGTTTGCATGCAAAAAAAACATGTTCTTGCTGAAGGTTTTTTTTGAAAAAGAGAGAAAATAAGCGTTTTCAGGAGGTTTTGTGATAAATGGCTTTTTGTTCAAAACTTGCCATTCCACTAAAACCGTTTGATATGCTTGGTAAAAAAATGCGCTTTAAAAACGTTGTGGTTTTAATTGTTTAGCATGCGCTACCAACACAAAGTCTGTTATATCAAGTACATACAAATTGTTAACAACGCGTTGAGAACTCCTGGCTAAACCGATTTAATGAGGCTTGACGCCGCCGCGTCATGCTCATAAATAGACATTACCTTTTTATACTCTGCTTGCAAAACTTGCTGAGGTTTGCAATATAATGAGTTTTTCAAGCATATCTCCTCCTGGATTTAATGTGCGTCATACTTCAATTATAATCAGTTAAGGCATGCACCAAATATTAGTAATCGATGATGAAAAAGCGATTCTGGACGTGGTTCAGATGGCATTGACCAGGGCCGGCTTTGGAGTTGAAACTGCCGCAAACGGGCGCAAGGGCATCCAAAAGTTTGACGAAGGTCATTTTGATGTTGTTATTACCGATATGCTAATGCCGGGTCTCAATGGCCACGGTGTTGTTCAACACATCCGCAATTCCGAAAAAGCGTGTACCCCCATCATTGGTTTTTCCGGAACACCCTGGTTCCTGAACCCTGGCGACTTTGATGTTATTTTCACAAAACCTTTCCCGCTCAAAGACCTGGTGGATGCTGCCCGGAATCTTTCCACAAAACACTTAAAAGCCGCTATCAGCAAATAATTTCCTCTTTTTCCCTGTTGTTTGATAAACTGACCCTGGATACCTGTTGGAGCACAGCGGAAAGCTCGACTCCTTAAGGATGCATGGCAAGAAATGGTGTTTGTTTTCCCACACAGCATATGCTAATCTAATATCCGCACAGGTTACAACGCCCTGTCCCCCTTACAGCGAGACCTTTGAAAAAAGTTTTACCTCAATTGCGCGTAAGCAAAATGAAGCTTTAAAAAAAATTGCCCTGCACTAATAGAAGGGATGCAAGATTTCATGAAAGGCAAAAAATGTGTTTTAATTTTAGTATGATTCAGAGTTTTTTCGTTTTGTTTGCGATCAATTGAGGTCTCGCATCGTAACAGATTGACGGTGGAAACAATCAAACATGAAACTGCGTGTAATTCTTCTTTTATTATCTTTACTTGCCTTTATGTCCGCTTCTACGGGGGGATATTTTTATTATTCATCTTTGCAGAAATCTGCTTTGCAAGAAGCAGAGAGGCAGGCAACTACACATGCAGAGATGATCAAGAAAAATCTGGCCTCATTTCTTTCGGAAAATATACGGCCGGCCAAAGCCCTGGCCGGCATGCAGGACTTTCAAGCCCCGTTGATCAAGTCTGATGACGACACCCTGGCAAAAGCAAATGCCATGCTTGACCATTTTAAGGCTGCTTTGGATGTGAACGTCTGTTACTTGATGGATGCTTTCGGTAATACAATAGCATCCAGCAATCGTAAGGCACCGGACAGTTTTGTGGGGAAAAATTTTTCCTTTCGTCCCTACTTCCAGGAGGCCATCCAGGGTACGCCCTTCACTTACCTGGCCCTGGGCACAACTTCCGGCAAACGCGGAGCTTACTACAGCCATCCGGTTTATGAAAAAGGGCGTGGCGCCCCCATCGGAATTGTTGTCATCAAGGCATCCATCGAGCTGATTGAACAAGAATTAACCGCGGCTACCGGCGAAATTGTTCTGGTCACGGATCCTGCCGGTGTTGTTTTTATTTCAAGTCGCAAAGAGTGGCTTTACCACGTATTACGCAAACTCTCTTCGGAAGAAACAACTCAAGTCGCCCAATCCCTTCAATTTGGTAAAGGGCCGTGGAATTGGATCGGCCTGGAAATCAAAGAGAACAAATATGCTAAGGATCTATCGGGAAACAAGTACCTCATGCGCCGCTTAAAGCTTTATAATTATCCGGGCTGGGATCTTATTCATCTATACAACCTCAAAACCGTTTCAAAGATCATTTCCGGTCCTTTGATCAAAATTACAGGACCTATTGTGCTGGCCCTGTGTGTTCTGGTGGGACTGGCGGTTTTCTTGCTTTACAGAAAAGCAAGCGATGAAATTTTAAAACGAAAAACTTTTGAAAATGCTTTACAAGAGAGTGAAGAACGATACCGTTCTATCTATCACAACACGCCTGCCATGCTGCATTCCATAGATACAGAAGGTCGGCTGATTAGTGTGAGTGACAATTGGCTTGAGGTTTTAGGATATAGCCGCAAGGAAGTGATTGGACAAAAATTAACCAGTTTTTTCGCGCCGGACTCACGCCGTTTGGCCGAAACAGTCGTTATGCCGAAGTTTTTTAGGACCGGTATTTGTAAAGATATCCCCTACAAGTTTTTAAAGGAAAAAGGCGAAACCATAGATGTTCTGCTTTCCGCCATCGGCGATCGTGATGATAAGGGCAACATCATTAGATCTCTGGCTGTTTCTATTGATGTCACCGAGCGCAACAAAGCCATCGAAGCTCTCCGGCTGGCTAAGGAAGAGCTCGGTCGCTACTCTAAAGACCTTGAACTTCAGGTTGAAGAAAGAACAAAAGAAATTACAAGCATCCTCAAACAACTCCGGCTGCTTTCGGGCAGCATAATGGTCAACCAGGAAAAAGAACGTTCCGCCATCGCCCGGGAGCTGCATGATGAGCTGGGTCAAGTCCTGACCGCCCTGCGCATGGATGCGGTATGGCTGTCAAACCGCCTGAAAACGACCGACAACCAAGCAGCCGAACGCACTTTGACCATGTGCAACCTGATCGATACAACCATTGAAGAGGTCCGCAACATGGCCATACGACTGCGCCCGGGCGTCCTTGACGACCTGGGGCTTGTAGATGCTTTAGAATGGTATACGACTGATTTTGAAAGGCGCACCGGAATTACATGTGTATTTGAACACCTTAACGTTCCTTCTATAAACGACACCGTGGCTACAGCAGCATATCGTATCACACAAGAGGCTCTGACTAACGTAGCACGCCACGCCTTTGCCAGCCATGCACACGTCGCCTTGCGGTCAGAAGGGGGCCTTTTAACGCTTGTTGCCGTTGACGACGGTAAAGGGTTTGACACCTCTCTGCTGTCGGAAACAGAGGCCCTGGGTGTGGCCGGTATGCGAGAGCGCGCCGGCCTGGTCGGTGGTGTTCTTGAAGTTCAATCCCAACCGGGCAAGGGTACCCGGGTAAACTTCATCGTCCCTGTTGATAGACAATCCGGGGTTTTACAATGATAAAAGTGCTGCTGGCAGATGATCACAACATAGTACGAGCCGGGCTGCGCCGGATTGTGGAAGACAGCGCCGACATGGAAGTAATTGCGGAAGCCGCGGATGGAAAAGAGGCCATCCGGCAGGCCCGCAAGCAAGCCCCCGATGTGGTGGTTGTAGATATTTCCATGCCGGGCATGGACGGCCTGGAGGTCATTAGCCAGCTCCGCGCTTATACCCCCCGGCTGCCGATCATTGTTCTGACCATGCACGAAGAAGAACAATATGTGGTGCGGGCCATTGAAGCCGGCGCCATGGGATATATCACGAAACGATCGGCTCCGGAACAGCTTGTGGAAGCTATACGTAAAGTCCATGCAGGCGGTCGGTATCTTACGGACGAAGCCACCGAGGTGCTGGCTCTGCGGGTGGCCAGAGGGTCCCAGGCCCGCTTTCCGCTGGACACCCTGTCAATGCGAGAACTCCAGGTGCTCAGGAGACTGGCCCTGGGACACACCAATCGTGAAATTGCCGAATCATATCATATCAGCATCAAAACCGTGGACACCTATCGATCGCGCCTGTTAAAGAAGCTCAACCTGCGCAACAATGCCGAACTTTCACGCTTTGCCATACAAAACCGCCTCATCGAACTATGATCCTGGTTGAAAAAATGCCCTTCGTGCAAAATGTTGAGTCTGACACAGAAATCGGGCACAAAGGGGCGTTTTGTAACGATCTAGGCCGGCTTATAGCGGAACGTTGTATTAAATCACCGTACGATTTTATTGTTTGTAAGAAAAAACCTGACGTTAAAATACAAATCCGTCTGATTGACAGCTTGCTTTGCACCTGTTAAGCCAAATATAATGATCATATGAGACCTTTGGAAAATGTTCCATTTTGTTCAAGTTCAAGAAAATCAAAGGTTTTAAACACAGGAATACCTTGAGTATTTCGAGTATGAGCTAAAGCTCCGCTTCGTGCAAAATGTTGAGCCTGACGCCGAAATCGGGTAAAAGAGGACGTTTTGCAACGGTTTCGTGCATCTTGTCCATAAAGCCAAGGCGATCGACGGCACCCTTTTAAACAGGCAACCACAACCATTAACAATTAAACAAGGAGGAAAACATGAAAAGATTCTTTTATGTTGCGTGCGTTGTAGTTTTGTGTTTGCTGCTGGCAGTTCCGGCTGCCACGGCCAAGAAAAAACCCTTTAAAATCCGCTTTTCTCATGTTGTATCGGAGAACACTCCCAAGGGATGGGCCGCCAATGAGTTTGCCAAGCGTGTTAATGAGACCCTGAAGGGCGAGGTACAGGTTGTTGTTTTCCCCAATTCCCAGCTGTATGACGACAACCAGGCCGTTGAAGCCCTTTCGGCCGGGTTCATCGAAATGGCGGCGCCTTCGTCGGCCAAGTTTGTCGGCTCGGTTCCGGCCCTGCAGCTCTTTGATATGCCCTTTCTCTTCCCGACCATCGAGACCGTCCATAAGGTTGCTGACGGACCCATCGGCGATGATATCCGCGCCATGTTTGTCGAGCGGGGTTTGGGTATCAAACTGATGACTTTTTGGGATAACGCCTTCAAACAATTCAGTTCTAATGTGCGCCCTTTGATTAAACCGGAAGACTTTAAAGGAGTAAAGTTCAGAATTATGAGTTCCGATGTACTCGAGGCCCAGATGGAAGGACTGGGCTCCGTCGGGCTCAAGCTTCCTTTTGCCGAAGTTTACAATGCCCTTGAGCAAGGGGTGGTGGACGGCCAGGAGAATACCGCTTCCAATATCTACACCAAAAAATTCCACGAAGTCCAAAAGTATATGACCTTTTCAAATCATGGCTATCTCGGTTATGCCGTCATCATGAATCAAAAATTTTGGGATACGATGCCGGCCGACATCCAAAAGACCATCAGCAAGATATTAAACGAGGTTACGGCAGAAGCACGTATCAAAGCCCTCGAACTGGACAAAGAGCAGGCAGCCTTGATCAGGGATTACGCCCAAAAGAGCGGCCGCCTCACAATTATCGACCTTACGCCCGCACAAACCGCGGCACTGCAAAAGGCCATGAAGCCGGTGCACGACAAGTTCACCGACGTCGTTCCCACCAAGTGGATCGAGCAAGTCAAAGCGATGAAATAATTATCTTTGCCTAAAACCCCGGGCGAGCGCCGCTCCCCGGGGCCCAAGGAAACCATTATGCAAAAGATTATTCGCATCTGGGACAAAACAGAAGAAATTTTGGTCTTTATCCTGATCGGCCTTGCGACGTATTTAACCTTCCAGGAGGTGGTGTTACGGTATGTATTCAATACCAGCTGGCGAGGTTCTTATGAGATCACCACCTTTGCGTTGATATGGTGCACCTTTATCGGGGCAAGTCTGGGCATCAAGGAAAATATCCATATCGGGGTCGACCTTGTGGTGCTGAAGTTCGGCCCCAAGACCCAGCGTGTCTTAATTACAATTTCCATTGTCTTGTGTTTTTTGTTCGGGATTATCGTGGCGGTAAAAGGCTTTGAGTTTGCACAATTCATCAGCCGCGGCCACCTTCTGTCGCGGGATTTGCGCGTTCCCATGGAGATAGGTTACCTGGCCATACCTGTGGGCGGGGTGCTGATCTGCCTGCGATTTGTCGAGCGGCTGGTCTATGTGCTTAAAGGGAAGTCCTTTGAGATAGACCGCATGCATGAATTAACCCGAGAGGAAAAAGAGAAGCTCGTTCACACGCCGGACGCTTAAAACCGGACTGCTGTTACCCCCATCAATACAGCTATATAGTCCTTAAGGAGAAACCTGATGGAGAGCGTGGGCATTACTCTTTTTGTTGTATTTTTCGTATACCTGGTCTTGGGGATGCCCCTGGCAATTTGCCTGGGCCTGTCTGTTATCACCACATTCTGGTACCACGACACCCTGCCCTTGATGGCTGTGGCTCAAAAATTGTTCAACGGTCTGGACCATTTTACGCTCATGGCCATTCCCTTTTTTATCCTGGCCAGCAATATCATGACCGTGGGGGGGGTCTCAAAACGCCTCATAGACGCTTGTAATGCCTTTGTGGGACATTACAGCGGCGGATTGGCAGTGGCCTCTATTATCGCCTGCATGTTTTTTGCCGCCATTTCCGGATCCAGTCCTTCCACAGTGGTGGCCATCGGTACTATCATGATCCCGGCCATGATCGCCTCCGGATACGGCGAAAGATACAGTGTGGGCCTGCTCGGTTCGGCCGGTTCCCTGGGCATTCTGATTCCTCCCAGCATCCCCATGATCGTATACTGTGTGGCCACCGAACAGTCCGTGGGCAAGCTTTTTATGGCCGGCGTCGGTCCGGGTCTGTTCATGGGCACGCTCTTTATCATAACCGCCGTTATTTATGCCCGGGTAAAAGGCTTTAAGGGCGGAGAGCCTATGCCCTGGAAGGACCGCATGGTTGTTTTATGGAAAGCCCTGCCGGGTCTTTTCATGCCGTTTCTGGTCTTGGGTGGCATTTACGGAGGGGTTTTTACGCCCACAGAGGCTGCCGCCGCAGCTGTATTTTACTCGCTGGTTGTGGGGCTTTTCGTATACAAAGATCTTAAATTCAGGGATCTGCCCCGGGTGTTCGCCCGCAGCGCCGTCACCATGGCCATGATTCTTTTTATTATTACAAACGCCATGCTGTTTGCTTTTATCCTGACCACGGAAGGTATCCCGGCAGCGATTGCCGCGTTTATTATTGACCATTCCGTCACACCCTGGGTATTCCTTCTTTTTGTCAATGTGCTGCTATATTTCGTGGGAGACTTCATGGAACCCAGCGCAGCCATCCTGATCCTGGCACCGCTTTTTCTGCCCATCGTGGTAAAGTTGGGTATCGATCCGATTCATTTCGGAGTCATCATGACCGTCAACATGGAGATTGGCATGATAACGCCGCCCGTGGGCCTCAATCTTTTCGTGGCCAGCGGCATCTCAGGTTTGTCTCTATGGGATGTTTTCAAAGGGGCGGCACCCTTTATGGTGATCATGCTGCTCGCCCTGCTTTTTATTACCTATATTCCGGCGATATCGCTCTGGTTTCCCAAACTGCTTTATGGTGCCCTTTTCTAAAATTGAAACCGCCGGAGGGGGTGCTCTCGCCCGCTTCGCTCGAGCCCGCAGAGGTCACAGAGGTTTTGGTTTTTTCCTTTACGCCGAGAGGGCGGAAAGAAAAAATCAATCTAACCTTGGGGCATAGCGGTTTTCATTTGCCGGCGCCCAGCGGTTAGATGAAAAATGATAATTATCTTTCTCTGTGAACTCTGTGGGCTCTGCCTGCCCAATGGAATTTAGTTTTGGTTGTTATTCCATCGGTCAGGGTCACCAAATCTCTCGGGCGGGGCTGCCAGATCACATGTCCGATTTAAAAAACTGCTCCGGATCGATAAACTTGTTAGGTTTCGGGGTATATTCGGTGGGAACGGTGCCTTCCTTAAAGCATTCGAAAATCGTTTTTTCAGATTCAGGTATGGGCAAAAGGCCGGTTTGTGCATCAATTTTAGAAAAGACGATCCCTTCCGGCACCTGAAACGCCCTGACAGGTTTATCTTGCATGATATTTTGCATGAAGCCCAGCCATATGGGACTTGCGGCTCTGGCACCCGTTTCGTGCTTGCCCAGCGAGCCTTCTTCGTCAAATCCGACCCACGTGCCGGTCACATAACGGGGTGTAAAACCGACGAACCAGGCGTCAAACAGGTTGTTGGTAGTGCCGGTCTTGCCGGCCACCGGCCGACCCAGCGCCCCCACTCTGCGACCGGTTCCATGTTTGACCACGCTCTCAAGCAGACTGGTCATTATATACGCCGTATTTTGCTCCATGACTTTTTCTCTGACAGGGGGCGCTTCCTCGATTACATTCCCGTCCCGATCAACGATTTTTGTCACAAAAACCGGTTCCACACGATAGCCGGAATTGGCAAAAACCGAATAGGCATTGACCAGTTCAAGCAATGATACACCGGATGATCCCAGAGCTAAAGAAAGATCTCTGCTCAACTTTGAAGTGATACCGAGCTTGCGGGCGTAATCTATGGCATAATCAATACCGACATCCCTTAAGATCTTAATGGTTACCACGTTGCGTGACTTGGCCAGTGCGTCGCGCAAAAGGGTGGGTCCGAAAAATTTTTCTTTGTAGTTCTTGGGTTTCCATGTAAAATCACGTTCCGTATCCTGAAAGACAATCGGAGAATCGATAATCATGGTGGCCGGTGTATAGCCCTTGTCAACCGCCGCTGCATATATCACCGGCTTAAAGGCGGAGCCCGGCTGTCGCCGCGACTGGATCGCCCGGTTAAACTGACTTTCTTTGAAGTCCAGGCCGCCCACCATTACCTTAACATGGCCGCTTTCGGTTTCCAGGCACAGCAAAGCGGCCTGCACTTTGGGCGTTTGCTCCAGAGCCAGGCTCCACAGATCCGTATCTTCAATCTTTCCCTTTATTGTTGCGAGTATGACATCCCCGACGCGCAACACGTCCCCGGGGCGATTAACCCTGTCTTCATAAAATGAAACCTCCGGGTCCGGCTTGCGTGCCCAGCGCATATCCTTGATATCGAGCGTTCCCAAGACATTACCCAAACGTACTGACACCTTTTTTTCGTTGTCACTAACCCCTACGACCACCCCCTTGACAGCCTGTCCTTCCTCCAAAGGTTTTTCATCGTGCTCATTCTGCAGTTCTTTGGAGTACGCCTCGATCTCTTCGGGTGCAAGATGGTTTAATGGACCCCTGTATCCCTGCCGTTTATCCAGGGCTTTCAATCCTTTTGTGATTTCCCGCCGAGCCGCCTTTTGCATCTCAATGTTCACAGCCGCATAAACCTGAAGCCCTTCTTTGTAAAGATTGTCGGCGCCATATTTTTTCTCCAGATAGCGCCTGATATGTTCGGTATAGACCGGAACCTCTTCGATATACCAGTTGCGCCGGGGCTTGATGTCGAGCACCCGGTTAATAGCTTCCGTGGCTTGAATGTTGGTTATATAATCTTCGGCAACCATCCGGTTTAAAGTGTAAATCTGGCGTTGCTTGGCTCTTTCCGGGTGTCTGAAAGGCGAATACCTGCTGGGGGCCTGGGGCAGTCCCGCTAAAATTGCGCATTCTGCCAGGTTCAATTCCTGAACGGATTTGCCGAAATAATTTTCAGATGCCGCCTCGACACCATACGCTCCATGCCCCAGATAAATTTGATTCAAATATAAAAAAAGGATTTCGTTTTTGCTGAACGATTTATCAATGCGGTAGGCCAGAATGGCCTCTTTGAGTTTGCGGGTGTAGCTCTTTTCAGGTGACAGCAGAAACGACTTCGTTACTTGCTGGGTAATCGTGCTGCCGCCCTGGACGATGGTTCCCGCCTCGATATTTTTAAAAAACGCCCTGATAATGCTAAAAACATCAATGCCCTTGTGGGTATAAAACCTTGCATCTTCAGCTGCTACGAACGCCTCTTTCAGCATTGTGGGCATTTTTGACAGCGGAACCACTATGCGGCGCTCTTTATAAAATTCTGCAATTTTGCGGTTATCGTCTGAATACACGGTTGTAATAACCGGGGGACGATAATCCTTAAGACTGGTAATTCTTGGCAGGTTTTCACTAAGATAGAAATAGGTCCCGGCCCCGGCAAGCAAGGCGCAAATCACCAGCACGACAAACGACCAGCAAGCCCACCGGACAATTTTCGCTAAAAAGCCCCCCTTTTTCTTTTTGGCGCGCTTATTTAATATCTGTGCAGTACTTTTGCGTTTAGGCATAAACCAAAACCTCACTGTTGGTGAAAGATTCCAAGGTTTGCATGCTAACAAATATCGTTCGTTTACGCAAGGTGATCATCCTGCATCCGGTTAGTGCCTTTTTCATACAGACAAGACAAAAATAGTTTGACTTTGCTCCGAATTCTCGTTATTTAATATGGTTTTAATTTATCCTAACGTCACATAAACTACAGGGCTGATATTTAACAAAAGGCGTGTTATATGATCAAGCTTGATTTTGAAAAAATCGGCGGCCTGGTACCTGCTGTGGTCCAGGATTATCAAACCGGCGAGGTGTTAATGCTGGCATTTATGAATGAAGAAGCATGGCACGCGACGCTCTCCAGCGGTCAGGCCACTTATTACAGCCGCAGCCGGCAGACATTATGGGTCAAAGGCGAAACATCGGGCAATCTGCAGCTTGTCAAAGAAATCAGGGTTGACTGTGATGATGATACTGTTTTGCTTAAAGTCGAACAGCTTGGTGGTGCGGCCTGCCACGCCGGATACAAAAGCTGTTTTTTTAAACAGATAGAAAATGGAACTGTCAAAATCACCGCCAAGCCGGTCTTTGACCCCGAGGAGGTATATAAAAAATGACCAAACTGATAAAACTGGGAATTCCCAAAGGAAGCCTGCAAAACGCAACCATTGATCTGTTCCGGCGCAGCGGATGGAAAATTAACGTCAACGGCCGAAGTTATTTCCCGGAAATCAACGATGATGCTATTGAATGCGCCATCTGCAGAGCCCAAGAGATGTCCTGCCATGTAGAGAACGGCGCTCTGGATGCCGGGCTTACCGGCAAGGACTGGATCGCCGAAAACAAATCCAATGTACACGTGGTAACCGATCTGGTCTATTCCAAGGTCAGCTCACGACCGGCCCGCTGGGTCCTGGCGGTTACCTACGATTCGCCCATCAAAAAGCTGGAGGATCTGGAAGGAAAAAAGATATCCACGGAGTTGGTAGCATTTACCAAAGAGTACTTTGCCGAACGCAATATTAACGTTGTTGTTGAGTTCTCATGGGGGGCCACCGAAGCCAAGGTTGTCTCCGGCCTGGCAGATGCCATCGTGGAAGTTACGGAGACCGAAAGCACTATCAGGGCCCATGGGTTGAGAATTGTCCATGAATTAATGCAGACCAACACCCAGCTGATTGCCAACCACGCTGCCTGGGAAAATCCTGCAAAAAAAGCCAAATTAGAACAGATTGCTCTTTTGCTTAAGGGCGCTCTTTTAGCTGAAAAACTGGTCGGCCTGAAAATGAATGTTCCTGAAAAGCATCTGCAACACATCGTGTCGTTGCTGCCGAGCCTTAATGCTCCTACGGTTGCCCCGCTTTATGATTCAAACTGGTTTGCAATCGAAACCGTGGTAGAGTCAAATGTCGTCAGGGATCTTATTCCTGAACTATTGAAAAACGGCGCTGAAGGTATTATTGAATATCCGCTCAACAAAGTGGTATAAAAAACAATTTGCGGGTTTCTAGTTACGGGTTGCGAGTCGTAGCACAGCTTAGTACACGTATTCGTAAATGCGGTATCGTATTATATTTATAATCACCGCCGAGACGCAGAGTTCGCAGAGAATTTATTTCTTTTTTGCCTTTCCACTGAGAAGGCGGAAAGCAAAAACATACATCCCTGTGGGACAAAGAAACAACTATTTGTATTTCAATACAATATTACATTTATAAAGCTTGTGCTATTTTCTTTTGCCGTCCCCTCAACGGCAAAAGAAATAATGTTTCACTCTGCGGCCTTTGCGTCTCAAGCGAAGCGGGCGGTGAAACAATATTAAAAAATACGTAATCGAACTTACGAATTAGAGCACTTAGTTCCCGCCGCAGGCGGGGTTACAAAGGGTAGAGCAATGATTTCAAAACGAACGCAAGAAATGACCCCTTTTATTGTCATGGATGTTCTTGAAAGAGCCCATGAAATGGAACGCCAAGGCACCCATATCATTCATATGGAAGTGGGAGAGCCTGATTTTGATACGCCCCAGTGCATCAAGGACGCCGCTTGCAAGGCTTTAAATGACGGCCATACTCATTATACCCACAGCCTGGGCGTTTTAGAGCTGCGCCAAGCCATATGCGAACACTATTTTGACTCCTACAATGTTTCCGTGGATCCTGACCGGGTAGTGATATCGTCGGGGACTTCTCCGGCCATGTTCGTTATGTTTGCTGCGCTGTTGGAAAAAGGAGACCAGGTCATAATATCCGATCCTCATTATGCCTGCTATCCCAATTTCATTAAATTTGTACAGGGCCGGCCCGTGACCGTGCCGGTCTATGAGGAAGACGGTTTTCAATACCGGCCTGAAGCTATTAAAGAGAAAATAACGCCAAAAACCAAAGCCATCTTTATAAATTCCCCGTCTAATCCAACCGGCAACCTTTTGTCGGCAAACCGTATGCAGGCCATTGCCGACCTGGCCTTGCAATCAGGCTTGCCGTACATCGTCTCGGATGAAATATATCATGGCCTGGTTTACGAAGGCAAAGAACACTCTATTCTCGAATTTACCGACAAGGCCTTTGTTTTTAACGGCTTTTCCAAGCTATATGCCATGACAGGCTTAAGGCTTGGATACATGATTGCACCCAAACACTTTATCCGGCCCATCCAAAAGGTCCAGCAAAACTTCTTTATTTCCGCCAACGCCATGGTGCAGATGGCCGGTATTGCCGCCTTAAAGGAAGCCCATGACGATATTGCCAATATGAAGAAAATCTATAACAAGCGCCGAAAATACATGGTGCAGCGCCTAAAGGCCATGGGACTCGGAATTACCGTAGAACCCACGGGCGCGTTTTATGTCTTTGCCAATGCCAAGCACAAATCCAAAGACTCATATAAACTGGCCTTTGATATCCTGGAAAAAGCCCGTGTGGGGGTGGCACCCGGCATCGATTTTGGAGAAAACGGTGAAGGGTATCTTAGATTTTCCTATGCAACCTCTCTGGACAATATAGCCGAGGGCATGGATCGACTGGAAACGTATCTTAAAACCATGCCGGATCTATGATGCATTCGGCATTTTGGTACAGCTTGCCGCGAACATCTTCCATGGAATACATTCAACAGCAGTCGTACAATTAGTTGGGACTAACCCCATTTTCGCGTTCAATTCTTTCGTGAAGCCAGGTGGCCATGAGTTGGGTGGGGGGAACACCCTTTCTCTGGCAATGCGTTTTGCCATAGCAATATCAAATGGATCCAGACGAATGGAAACCGGCTGACGAGGAGGCCGTGGAATCTTAAAAGACTCTGCTTGGTCGAGCATTTTTTGAACATGTTCAGGACTCTCTTTGGCAATCGTCCTGTCCCATTCCTTAGCTTCTTCCTTGAGATCCTTCTTTATTTCTTTTGGGAGTCTATTCATTTTTTGATCCTCTTAAAATAGGCCTTTTTAGTGGAATCTGACATTGGGAATGCTGTTACGCATCGCCATAATCCATACTTTGGGTATGGGGCTACAATTTTATCCAAAGACAATCTAGTCCGTCCAACATGATATGAATTGCCAACCCGAATCCCAAAAGCCGGGTCTTTGGTACCGCAGCAAGCAGTGCATACACAGCTATCGCTGGCAGCGAGTGCATGGGATGAAAGTTTATTCCACAGCGATTTGGATCATATATGGGGTTGGTTAATAAATGATCCAAGTCTATGATCATGGCTGACATCATCCACATCCAGGCTGTTTTCCATCGATCTGAAAACAGCAGCCTGGACACCACTCCGGGTACGATGAAATGCAGGCCTAAATGCAAAATAGGACGAAACATGTGCTGCTTTTATTCTTAATGAATCTTCATGCGGTTGAAGTTAAGGCATTTGATAGAAAAATCTGAAATTTTGTTAATTTCAAGTCTACACACATAAAATTATCAAATGTCAATCTTTCACCAGTGTACCGTAGATCTAGCTTAAATGGGTAAAGTTATAATCGAATAGACGGCCCCAAGATCCCTGGGGTTCATCAGGCCACGGTAACCGATTATAATAACGGTAAAAAAGGCCCTAAAATCGTCTTAAACGACTACAAGTTCTGAATGATTTTTGTGACCGGACCACTTAGGCAGATCATCGTTTATATCAATAACCCGCATACCATAGAAGATATGGCACGTTGGTTTGAATTTCGTTGGAACTTTTGATACATCCCCAAAATTAAAAAGTGATGGAAACGCCAGCCACATATTACGTCCTTCATCGGCAATGAGGGTGCCACACAAAGCACAACTGACTTTGCAAGGAAGAATTCTTTCGTGCTTATTGAGTCCATTGTTGTAAAAGTTTAAATGATCAATGCCTTGCGTAATTCTGACGTCATGTTTGTGAAATATAGCTGCCCATTGCATAGGGGCCCCATGCAGCTTTTGACATGCCAAACAATGACATATTTTTGCATCTACAGGATCCGAGCACACTTCGTACTGTATTGCATCGCAGTAGCAACTTGCACGGTATTTGGCTGTAAAATTAACATCTGTAATCGACGCATATTTTGATCCAAATTCTTTTTTCATGTTAATCATATCGCTGGGGCCAAAAGATCATTAAACTGTTATCTGGCCTGATTTTCTTTATAGCTTGAGGTAGATGAAAACATACTCACCATCATTTTGAATATATAACCGCAACCCAATAGTCCAGAATTATATCATTTTGTTATCCAAATTGAACGAAAGACAGGAATACACCAGCTCCGGCTGATTACTCTGCTGAATTATAGCTGATTCCAGATGGTCGACTATGTCTCTGAAGTTTCCCACATGATCGCTAACCACACAGTCTCAATGTCCGGATCAGTCCATTCAACCCTGTGTTTAAGGTGGGCCGGGATATTTATGTAATCACCGGGTTTTAACTCAATTATGTTGTCGTTTCCTTCAAACAATAAACCGGCACGGCCTTTTAGCAGAATTACCCATTCATTTTCATCCTGATCGTACCAGAATCCTTCCGGCGACGCGTGTCCTTTAGACACGATCCGTTCAACTTTAAAGGTATCTGTTATCAAAATATTCTGGAATAATTCTTGGGGGATGTTGGCGGGAATGGATGAATATATATTTTGGATATCGTTCATTGGTCTTTATCTTTCATAAATTTTAAACATTGGTTCAGTAGAATTTTATATTTTAGGATGTCCCCTAGAGTCTTCTGCACCGGAAAATGTGTGAAAGGGCATTTGGGGTCGCCACGGTAACCGACTATAATAACAGCAAAAAAGGCTTAAAATAGACCCTAAAATTAGCTTAAACGACTCTTTTTGACCCCCAAAATGCCCTTCTAAGGCCTTCTTTGACGCAAATTTTAAACGTTTTATATATTATATCAAGATGTTCCTGTGGCCCCCCTTCTACCTTCTAGAGGTTCGAAGATCACGAAAGTCTATTTCGAATCCACGCGGGATTCCGGCGACAATCCAAAATGGCATAGACCCGAATGATGTCTTTTGGTAACCTATAGTAAATGGCGAAAGGAAATCTTTTGGATAGCAAGCGGTGATATCCGAAATGGAGGGCGTGAATACCGGCATAGAGATAGAGCGACTCTATATCTGAAAAGAGAGAGTCGAGAAAGTAATCACCAAGTCCTTTTGACTGACGCTCATAAAACTCGAAACCATCGAGCAAATCTTTCTCGGCAAAATCAAGGAGTTCGATTCTCATTTAATCTGATCCCTGATTCGTTCCTTAGCTCGATCAAAGGCTGTAAATTTTGCCTTCCCTTCGTTTATCTCCTTTTCTCTCGCCTCTAAAACTTCCTTGTGCCATTTTGGCGATGGAATGGATTCGGGATCTCGGCAGAGATCGTCCCATAGTTTTTCCATCACAGCTATCTTGTCCAAGCTTGTCATCTTATCTAAAGGTAAGGAAATATTCATATTATTCTCCTTTTCATGCCAAA
>JAQBHK010000163.1:0-5112 GCA_032127815.1 Desulfobacterales bacterium | reverse complement strand
GAGAAAAAATAACCCTACTTTATCATGGAAAAATCAAAGGGATAATTATTCCCGCCGGGAACAAAACAGCATCGCTTGTAAAGGACCATCCCTTTTTTAATATGACCCAAAAAGAAACCAAATCCGTTGCCCTGCAAATGGACGATCTGAGGGGATCTCGCTTCAATGATATTTGACACGGATATTTTCATTTGGACACAAAGAGGCAATCAAAAGGCCGCAAGACTGATAGACCGCTCAAAAGAAAGGTATCTTTCCATACACTCTCATATGGAGCTTTTGCAATCTGTAAAGAACAAACAACAACATGGTTATATTAAAGATTTTCTGGCATCGTTTGGTTTTTTGGTTCTTCCGTTTACAGAAAATATCGGGCACCGTGCCTTAATATACATCGAGGAGTATACGCTCTCGCATGGCCTTAGAGCAGGAGATGCCATCATTGCCGCAACAGCAGCAGAGAACAACATGACACTGGTTTCAAGCAATGCAAAACATTTCAAGCCCATCAAAGAACTTAAGCTCAAATTTTTTAAACCCTGACCCTTTCACCCTGTGATCAACTTCCCGACATTCATTCTTTCCGCAAATTTCTTGCAATAATTTTCAGCAGCTCATGCCCGATGCGCTGATCGGGATACTTGACTGCCATCTGCTCTGCAATGCCTCGGACGCTGTTTATTTGTTGACATGTTGTCAATTTACACGGTATATTAACGACTATGTTTCAAAGATATCTGCAAAACAGGTTGCCCAAAACCAGCTTTTTTCTTTTGGGACCCAGACAAGTGGGCAAAAGCACGCTGCTGCATAACGAGAGCCCTCAGTTAACCATAGACCTGCTTGATCCTGAACGTCAGCTTTCCTACAATAAGAATCCAAATCTTTTGCGGCATCAAATCGATGATCTTAACCCTGATGTCGGTGTCAGCATACTTATCGATGAGATCCAGCGCGTTCCGAAACTTCTGGATGTGGTGCATGCCCTCATGGAACAAAGACCTAATCTGCAATTTATTCTCTGTGGGTCTTCCGCCCGTAAAATACGGCACGGTGCCGCTAACCTATTGGGCGGAAGAGCCTTATATCGCACGATGCATCCCTTGACTTATGATGAATTATTAGATGACTTCAACCTTCAATGGGTACTTGCCTACGGTTCTCTCCCCAAGATTTATAGCTCCCTGAAACAAAAAAAGACAAAAGAAGCCCAAGATTTTCTACGAGCTTACGCAATCACCTATCTTCGCGAAGAAATCAAAGCAGAAGCCTTGGTACGCAATCTTCAAGGTTTTCAAAACTTTTTAGACGTTGCTGTGGCCCAATATGCTGAACAAATTAATTTTTCCGCTGTCTCTCGTGATTGCCAGGTGGCTTTATCAACTGTCAAAGAATACTATTCCATTTTAGAAGACACGCTGATTGGTTGTTTTCTATACCCATACTTAAAAAGCCAGAGAAAACGCATGAGCCACCAACCGAAATTTTATTTTTTCGACAATGGTGTAACTCGAGCCCTCCTTGGCACCCTTCAAGACTCTCCGAGCCTTTTGGAACAAGGGCGACTATTTGAACAATGGGTAATCCAAGAAATCATCCGTCTTAATGAATACCATCAAAAAGATTGGAAGCTATCTTTTTGGCGAACAAGCCACGGAGCTGAGGTCGATCTTCTAATCAGCCGTGGTACAAGGCTTTTATACGCTGTCGAATGTAAATTTAAGCAACAACCGTCGTCAAGCGACTTATCAGGCTTACGATCTTTTCGAGAAAATTACCCTGAAGTTCCCTGTTTTGTCGTTGCACCTGTTCATCAATCTTTTCGATTATCTTTTACTCGTGTTCTGCCACCGCAACAGTTGTTCCAAGAACTAAAGTAGTTGAATTCGTGACTTTCATTCTTTCCGCAAATTTCTTGCAATAATTTTCAGCAGCTCATGCCCGATGCGCTGATCGGGATGTTTGGCTACTATTTGCTCGGCAAGGTCTCGATTAGTACAATAGGGCCGGATAACAAGACCGATCCAGATCCATTCGTGTTACGAAATTATTTAATACCACGTTTATTTTCAAGATGTTAACGACATGCAGGCCATCAACCACAGGTTTGTCGGGCAATAGCCCAATCTCTGTTTCCGTATAACGCTCTTCCATGACCTCAAAGTTTTGATAATGAACCGGTTTTTGGAAAATAATTCCTCTGACGGTATATCTAATTTTATAAGTGTTATCCGGCAACCTTTCTTTGGTGATAAATAGAATGTATTCTTTTATCAGAGCCTCAACGCCATTTTGGAATGCAGCGCCGCCTTTAGCGTTAAAATAAAAACCTTTATCCGCAAGCCACCCCTGCAAATCCGCAAGAATTTGTTTTGCCTCCGGTATGGCAAACTTCAAATCAGAGACTAAATGGCCGCCAAGGTGCACGTTAAAGGCCTCATTAGGATGGTATTGTCGGGAATATCCGGTTTGCATGCCGCCCAAAGGATCAGGCGGAATGAATTCCCTGGACCAGCGTTTCCACCGGGCAAGATTGATATCCAATCGTTTGGAAAGCTCCCTATTAGTAAAAAATTTAATCATAGCCGCACTCTTACCTTAAGTGATAACTTGATATATCAATATAACAACCGATCTTTGAATGGCAACTATCCAAAATAGAACATATAACTTTCGGCAGTCAGGGAACTTTTCGGTAAAACCGTTTCAAGGTAATCTTTATTTTAAGTCGTGTGATTTCAGTCGTTTTAAACTGTATATTTCCCATATGGCATACAACGGTTACTTGTAAAGTTGTTATGTCAATATAACAATCATATTTTTTTGTCAAGTACTTGCAAATACAATTTTTTTGATTTATAGTTTGAGACTCTAAAGCTTGATTTTCACTTTTACAATTCATGAAATAACGATACCTTTAAAAAGAGAAAGTTTTTTAAAGGTTTGCGACCTAATAAAATGGATACGATTAATAATAAAAACAGGCCCAAAACGTCGATTGCTATTGTCGGCATGGGATGCATTTTCCCAAAATCTTCCGACCTGCAAGGCTACTGGCGCCTGCTCTTTCATGGTGAGGATGCCATAACCGAGGTACCGCCCACCCACTGGTCACCCCATGATTATTATGACAATGATCCTAAGAAACCGGATCACGTTTACTGCAAGCGCGGCGGTTTTATCTCACCGGTTTCATTCGATCCGACTGAATTCGGCATTCCGCCTAATTTACTTGAAGCCACTGATACCGCCCAACTCCTTGGGATGGTCGCTGCCCAAAAAGCCCTTGAAGATGCCGGTTACGGAGAAGGCCAAGCATTTGACCGCGATAGAACCAGCGTAATTTTAGGCGTAACCGGAACCCAGGAACTTGTCATCCCCCTGGGCGCTCGGCTCGGACACCCCATCTGGCGCAAAGCCCTGGAAAGCTCGGGAATTGATTCTGAAAAAACCGCAGAAGTAATCAATAAAATATCCGATTCTTATGTGTCATGGCAGGAAAATTCGTTTCCGGGGCTTTTGGGAAACGTTATCGCCGGCAGGATTTGTAATCGGCTTGATTTCGGGGGCACCAACTGTGCGGTTGATGCTGCCTGTGCAAGCTCTTTGAGTGCCGTCCATCTTGCGGTTTTAGAGCTGTTATCCGGACGCAGCGACATGGTTATCACCGGTGGTGTCGATATGCTGAACGATATCTTCATGCATATGTGTTTTGCCAAGACCGGTGTGCTGTCACCCACAGGAGATATCAGACCGTTTTCGAAAGACGCCGACGGCACGGTGCTGGGCGAAGGAGTGGGATTATTTGTTCTCAAACGGCTGGAAGACGCCCGACGCGACGGCAACAAAATTTATGCGGTTATCAAAGGCATGGGATCTTCCAGCGACGGGAAATCACAGAGCATTTATGCACCCAGGGCCGAAGGACAGCTTAAAGCGCTGCAAACGGCATATAAGGACGCCGGCATAGACCCTGCTACCGTAGGGCTATTTGAAGCCCACGGCACCGGCACAAGAGTTGGAGACGCCGTGGAGTTTCAGGCCTTAAACCGGCTGTTGGAAAACGCGGACAAAAATGAAAACCGCTGCGCCCTCGGCTCGGTAAAATCGATGATCGGCCACACCAAGGCCGCGGCCGGCGCGGCCGGTCTGATGAAGATCGTACTGGCGCTGCACCACAAAGTCCTGCCGCCGACCTTGAAAGCCGACCAGCCCGATCCTAACTTAAAGATCCATGAAAGCCCCTTGTACCTGAACACTCAGACCAGACCCTGGTTCTCGCAAAAGGATCACCCGCGCAGGTCAGGTGTCAGCGCTTTTGGCTTCGGAGGCAGCAATTTCCATTTAGTGCTCGAAGAATATCGCCAAGACAAACAAGTAGTTTCCTGGGACGGGGCCGTTGAAATCGCGGCGCTGTCAGCTCCCGATCCACAAGGGCTTGTCGAACATTTTAACCGCTTTAAAGCTGTCATCACCGGCGGTGCCTCCTTTGAAGAAATTTCGATTAAAGCCGCTCAAACAAGAAGCGATTTTTCCTACACAGACCCCTGCCGTCTCCTGGTAGTCCTGGAACGCTCCATGGATCTTGCGCAATTGTTTGACCGTGTCTCCCATGCCTTAGAGTCAAACCACACAACAAGCTCATGGCATGCAAAGAACATCTACTATGGATGCTCAGATAAATCCGGCAAGATTGCTTTTGTTTTTCCGGGCCAGGGCAGTCAGTATGTAGGTATGGGCCGTGATCTTATCTGCAATTTTCCGGAGGCTTTCAAAATTCTGGAAAATGCTGATAAAAAACTCGAAAGCGCATCTTGTATCACTGATTTTATTTACCCGCCCCCGGCCCTGACCCCCCTGGAAAACAAAAAACAGCAGGAACAATTGAGAGCAACGGATATCGCTCAACCGGCTATCGGGGCCGTGAGCATCGCCATGCAAAAGGTTCTGCAAAGCTTCGGCGTTCAACCGGACGCAACCTGCGGGCACAGCTTTGGTGAATTCTCGGCGCTATGTGCAGCCGACTGGATCGATCTGGATACGTTTTTGTACCTTGCCGTTACCCGGGGCCGCTTAATGGCAACAGCCGGTCAAACCAGCGGCGCCATGCTG
>JAQBHK010000162.1:0-6905 GCA_032127815.1 Desulfobacterales bacterium | reverse complement strand
CGAAGTGGTTCCTCCATGGCGCGCATGACGACTTTCACCCCCAGCTTTTGATCGGCTTTGATTCTCATTTTCTCCAGCGCGGCCAAACAGCGAACCAGCGCCACGCCTCCGCCCGGCACGATCCCTTCCTCTACAGCCGCGCGGGTAGCGTTGAGGGCATTTTCGACCCGGGCTTTTTTCTCCTTCATTTCTGTCTCTGTGGCTGCGCCCACGTTGATCACCGCTACCCCGCCGATCAGTTTGGCCAACCGTTCCTGAAGTTTTTCACGATCGTAGTCGGAGGTGGTTTCTTCGATTTGGGCTCGAATCTGCTTCACCCGGCCCTCGATGGCCGAGCGCGAACCAGCGCCGTCGACGATGGTGGTGGTGTCTTTATCGATGTTGATCCGTTTGGCCTGGCCGAGGTCTGAAACCGTTACATTTTCCAATTTGATCCCTAAATCCTCGGAGACCACCTGACCGCCAACTAAAACAGCAATGTCTTCCAGCATGGCTTTTCGTCTGTCGCCGAAACCCGGTGCCTTGACCGCGGCGACCTGCAGGGTGCCTCTCAATTTATTGACCACCAAGGTGGCCAAGGCTTTACCTTCCAGATCTTCGGCAATGATCAATAAAGGTCGGCCCATTTTGGCGACTTGTTCAAGGATAGGCAAAAGATCTTTCATGTTGCTGATCTTTTTCTCATTGATCAGAATGTAAGCATCTTCCAAAGAGGCGACCATTTTTTCGGCATTGGTCACAAAATATGGCGACAGGTATCCTCGATCGAACTGCATACCTTCAACAACTTCAAGTGTTGTTTCCATACTTTTGGCTTCTTCAACGGTGATGACCCCTTCTTTACCAACTTTGTGCATGGCCTCGGCAATGATTTTGCCGATGGTTTCATCATTGTTCGCCGAAATGGTACCGACCTGGGCAATTTCGCGCTGGTCTTGGGTGGGTTTGCTCAAATTTTGAAGTTCTTTCACAACGACTCCAACCGCGGCATCAATCCCCCGTTTAATGGCCATGGGATTATTGCCGGCCGCCACCAGCTTCTGCCCCTCTTCATAAATTGATCTGGCCAAAAGCGTAGCAGTCGTTGTGCCGTCACCGGCCATGTCACTTGTTTTACTGGCGACTTCCTTTACCATCTGTGCGCCCATGTTTTCGAATTTGTCTTCCAATTCGATTGCTTTGGCCACTGTGACGCCGTCTTTGGTGACCGTCGGCGATCCCCAAGATTTGTCGATAACGACATTTCTTCCTCTGGGACCCAAGGTAACAACAACCGCATCAGCAAGGGTTCTTACCCCGTTCAGCATCGCTTCACGGGCTTTCATGTTATATTTTATTAGTTTAACCATCTTGTCTTAACCTCCATTTTAGTTTTCATTCGATGACGCCAAGCACGTCATCCTCGCGCATGATAAGGTATTCTTCATCCTCTATTTTTACCTCATTACCCGAATATTTGCCAAATAGAATCCGGTCGCCTTTCTTGACTTCAAGCGCTATTCTCTTTCCCTCTTCGCTGAGTTTACCCTTGCCGGCAGCAATCACTCTGCCTTCAACCGGTTTTTCCTTGGCCGTATCCGGGATGATGATCCCACCTTTTGTTTTTTCCTTTTCTTTAACCCGTTGAACTAAAATTCGATCCTGTAATGGTCTGAGTTTCATGGTTCAAATTCTCCTTTTTGAAACAACTGTTTTATCCATGTGTTATGATGAAAGTGTTGAATGTTAACTAAAAAAAATGACCGGTGTCCTTGCCAAACAAATGGGCGCTGACTTCAACCCCCATCGAAAAAGTTTTAACCCCCATCGAGTCATGAACCGAAGAAATTTGCGTGTCAATTCGTGTGATACTTAACACCAATGCCATTATGTTTCTCGAACCTGCCTTCCAAAGCGATCGCAAATGCGATTGATGGTATTAGGCCTTACTTGTAAAGAATGATAAAGAATATAATCTTCGGAAATGATTAACAAATAAAATGGCGCAATGTGATTGGCTGTTGCGTGGTCAGCTCCGGCTAAATTCAAACCGGTGTTAGTTGAAAAGTAGAAAAGAGAAATGTTACAATACTCAATTTATTGCAAAAAATAAGTGTCTATATCCATTTTGTCAAGCTGCTTCAGAATGAAAAGCTGAAAAACAAATTTGGTTATCTGCTTTCAGAAATTAGATGATTAGCTGCGCTCAATCGACACCTCGCCCACCGATGAGAACACGATAGACAGTACTTTCCGTTTGGGCGGGTTCACGGGAATAGGAACTGCTGCTTCTGCACCTAAAATCCCACGGCAGTGTAAGGTTCGGGGCAGTCCAAAGATGTATCGCCTGTCACTGTTTTTTCCCCGGCGCCGGCCGGTGAAATTCTCGTCGCCGTTTCCTATATATGCTTATCCACGGCGATCATTTTGGCACCAAGTCTGTCGTTTCAAATATGCTCGAAATTCTTTGAGAACATACTTGTTGGGAAAATCAGGACGGGGCAGTAATCATGAATTTTCGATCTACAGGCTGGAACACAAGATAGAGTGGTTTGTGCTTAGATCAGATCCTGACCTTTTTGTTGTTAAACCACTTTACAGTACCATTAGCCATAGTGACGTCCCCCTTTCAAATAAATTTTCATTGTTTCAAACTTCAGGTCGCCACTTTTGAAAAGTGGATCTTTCCTTCAGAACGAAACCGGCAGCCCCAAAAGACAGGCCTTTATTGATCGATCATATGATATATTGAGTTTGCCTTCTTTCTTCCCCTTTTTATCTTTCCTGTCGATGGCACAAAGTTTGGGGCTGTGAAGCTCTCTATAATTTGAGTGATTAACAGGCGGACATTCAGGATATTTCTTGGGCATAGATTTATGCTTTTAAGTTAAGCAGTAAGGCTGCCATTTTACCGGGAGGAGGCAATATTGCACTATTCTATAATTTCCATGATTGTGCGTTTCTTTGCTTTGGCAGAAGCAGCATTTAATATGGTTCGTATGGCTTGAGCGGTTCGACCCTGCTTTCCGATTATCTTCCCAATATCTTCTTTAGCCACTTTAATCTCTAAAATCGTGCTGTGTTTACCAGCTACTTCTGAAATAACTACCTGTTCAGGATGGTCAACCAATGCCTGTACTATGTGTTTGGTCAGGTCTTTCACAGCTCTATCTGTTTTGTTGGCTGTTAAGAATCACAAAAATTAAGGATAAAAGGTTTCTCTCAATTCTCCCGTGGTTTTTTCACTAAATTTAAGATACCAAAAGAAAATCAATACATCAACATCATTCCTAAGGATTAGCAGATAACGAAAGTGTGGATAACGTTCCAAATCAGCCGGTGCGATTAGCGGCCGACTGCATTTGCCTGGTTCGGCTCCCTTACCTTATGAGTTCATAGATTTCTCTGAAATCCCTCTTCATGCTCTTTAGAATAGGTATATCGGTAAACTTCGCAATTTCACGCATGGCCAGCGGAGAACTTGAGCACAATCCGGAAATCGCACAAGGACTCAGATCGAAGGATTCCTTTAGGACTTGGAGCCCTCCCACAACCCCTGCTGAATTGGCAGCGCAGAAAACCAATTTGTGGATACGGGAGCGCACCTTGGGTTCTTGAAGCAGCATCGTAGTCTCGCGCTGGAAGATACCATCTGCGAACTCTATGACGAGATAGTTCCTGGGATTGTTCCCATACTTCATGTCAACGGCATTGAAAATCCGCATGAGATCCCCACGTTCCAACATGTAGGTTGAGGGGAAACCGAAATAGGAGAAGTCAGCGACATGTTGAGCGCCGCAATCTTCCATTAGAAGGATGTCTTTGAGGCTGGCTGTACCGGTGACCTTGGCAGCCCGTACCGTCTTTCCAGCGGACGATAGAGCGTAACAGCAGGCAGCCGCAGCATAGCTCTTGCCGGAATTCATGCTCGTTCCGATGCAAAGGATCACCTTGGCACCCGGCGTGTTGCGCACCGCCTTTTTGGGTTTGATCAAACCATAATCTCGCGAGTTGACCACTTTGCCGGTGCTATCGCATATATAGCCAAGCATGCGCAGCTTTGTGGGAGAGCTGATCAGCTCGTTCTTGCACTTCATCTCACCAACCAGTCCGCTGCGGGCGAGCAAGTCGACGGTATCGCCAATGGTCTCGGGAACAAGTCCTTCAAAGTGGTCTGGCGCGTATCTGTTGCCGAACACAAACACGGCTCGGGTCCGATCATGAATCGTGTGTATCCGTGCGGACGCACTCTCGATCGTTTTGTGATACCCCAGGAAGCATACTTCCCCAAACACAAGGTCTCCGACGTTCGGAGATCTCTCAGGAAAGTGGTCGTATTGCTTGATGAGCTTTTTTGGTACGGAGAAAGCCCCGCTTGGGATAATGCATTTCTGTCTGATTTTATTCATGTATTGATAACCTTTTGCAGAGTAGCTTAAAGGTCAGAGTGAACAGATCCAAAGTCGTTATATCTTGCCAGTATTCCATATTGGTATCAACCGGTCGCTTGCCGAAGGGTTAGGGCTGTACCATGAATCAGGTACTTACGGGCTTTTCCTTCTTTGCTTTCTTTCGCAACTCCCTGAGACACTTCTTATCATCTCTGACCAAAGCACATAGCTTTGGGTTGTCAATCTCTTTACAGTTATCATGATTATACACAGGACACTCTGGATATTCCTTTGACATTAGCGACCCTTCATTGTGTTCATAAACCGAGCGTTTAATGAATAGCTTTAAAAGCACAAAACCCTGCCGCTATAAGAAATGGGGGCTTGGTAGTCAGCCAATAGTTGCCTTTATTCGAAAATGACGATGAAGATTGCCTGGTAGCACAAATCTGTCAATGCGCATAGCAAAATATGAATTTTTCAGATCTTATTTTTGCGTATCGCAAAAGTAATCGCCAATGGAGGATTAAGAACAGGCTCACCTATTTAATAATTGGTGCTTAATATTTCTAATCGGAACCAACATCATGAACGCCATCTTTTGCTCTGAACTCCGCCTTTGATATCTTGCCAAAGGTCCAGATATTTAATGGTGTCACAAAAACCCCGTCCGAGGGGCTATTTTTAAGACCTGTGATAGTATCCATTCAGGTGAAGATATCAGCCACTGCAAAAACCTGAGACAAGTCTGAGTGCAAGGTCAAGCATGGGAGTGAGATTTCGGGTGCAGGCCGAAAACGTCGCGGAGTTAGTCGGTGATGTCTGCGGTCATTCTCCGGCACCAGATCCACGGCTGAGTGCGAAAGGACTTCTCCTGTATCAATAGTATTCCCCCGGCAACCTGACGGATCGCTTCACCCACGCAATCGATCAAGGTTTTTCGGTAATGATCGTTGCAGTTTGGAGCGAAATTTGTTTTTGCATCAGCCGCGCCGGCATGCCGAAGTCATGGGATCGGCCATCGCTCTCACCGGCTTTCTGTTGAAATTACATTGTGAATGGATTATAGTAACCTTTCCGATGGACGATATGATCTTTTCGTAAACAGGGAGACGAAAGCATGGGGAAAAATATCGGTTTTATTTCGACACGTTTTGCCGGAACCGACGGCGTTACTCTGGAGGCCAGCAAGTGGACTCAGGTGTTCAGGCAGATGGGGCACCAATGCTTCTGGCTTGCCGGTCAGTTGGACAAGGCTCCGAACAGGAGCATGCTGGTACCCGAAGCCTTTTTTCAACACGAACAGAACCAGTGGATCAATGACCGCATCATAGGAAAAAAAGCACGATCATCCGAGGTTACCGATAAGATTCACAGCCTGAAAATACAACTGAAAAACCGCATCAAAGAATTCATCGAAAAGTTTTCTATCGATCTACTGGTAGCCCAAAATGCACTGACCATTCCGATGCATGTTCCCTTAGGGATTGCCATCACCGAAATTATTGCCGAAACCCAGATACCGACCATTGCCCACCATCATGATTTTTACTGGGAGCGGACGCGGTTTGCCGTTAGTGCCGTGGGAGACTATCTGCGCATGTCCTTTCCGCCCAATCTGCCCAACATGGAGCATGTGGTCATAAGCTCCGCGGCCCAGGAAGAGCTTGCGCTGCGCACCGGCATTGCGTCTATCATCATTCCCAATATCCTCGATTTTGAAAACCCGCTCCGGATAGATAAAGAAAAAACCCTAAACCTGCGGCGATCCATCGGTTTAAAAACCAACGATATTATGATTCTGCAACCCACCCGCATCATCCAGCGCAAGGGAATCGAGCATGCGATTGAGTTGGTCAAAGATTTGAAAGACCCGCGCTGCAAGCTGGTTATTTCCCACGAAGCCGGCGACGAGGGTTTTGAATATGCCGAATGGCTTAAAGCAGAGGCCCAGGAAAGCGGTGTAGATCTTCGTTTCTTGGGCATGTGCATGCAGGATCCATGGAACGAGTCGGGTGGAATCAAAGCGGAATATACGCTTTTTGATGTGTATCCTTGCGCCGACTTTGTCACCTATCCCAGCCTGTATGAAGGCTTCGGCAATGCCTTTCTGGAAGCCGTTTATTGCAAAAAACCGATGCTCATCAATCGCTATGCCACATTTGTGCGCGACATCGAGCCCAAGGGCTTTGACCTGATTGCCATGGACGGTTTTCTGACCCAAAAAACCGTACAGAGAGTCAAAGAAGTGCTCTCTTCTGCCGAGATCAAAGAACAAATGGTCAACCACAACTACCAGGTGGCCACTCGCTACTATTCCTACTCGGTGCTTAGGAGGTGTCTGAATCTGCTGATGACCAATTTCTTCGGCATGAAAGTTTAGTCCTTTTAACCTTCAGCATGGAGCACATATTAATACCAATGCAACTATTTTTGGGGGATTTAAACGTTTTTCGCCATGATAAGGGGGTGAGGATTATGAAAAAGTTTTTTTTATTACTTTTAGGATTATCGGTTCTGTTGATGCCTCTAAGC
>JAQBHK010000161.1:0-2980 GCA_032127815.1 Desulfobacterales bacterium | reverse complement strand
TGTTTGGAATTTGAGACTTGGGATTTGTTATTTATTTAATGTTTGGTGCTTGGAATTTGTGATTTTAGACACAAAACTCTAAGGCAGAGCCAGATATCTCTGACCAGGCCCAGAGGACCAAGTTTTTCAGGACTAAATAACCTATTGATCAAAAATGTGGGTTAAAATCACATTATCCCTTGAAAAGCTCTTGAGGGATGTATTATACCCAAGTTGAGTTCAATTAGAGTTGCAACTTTGACAAAAGTTGTAACATTATAGCCTTGCGCCAAGATGAACGCAAAACAGGAGTTGGTAATGTTTCCAGGCTTCAATAAAATTGTGGAGTCGCGTATTTTAGACGCTCAAAAAAAGGGGGAGTTTGACAACCTCGAAGGTTCCGGCAAACCGCTAAAGCTCGATAATGGCTGCTGTGTATCGGCAGAACTCCGTTTAGCCTATAAAATATTAAAAAATGCAAATTTTGTCCCGCCTGAAATTGAGCTGAAAAAGGAAATCAAACGGACCGAGGATCTTCTTGTCGGCATGCAAGACACGGCTGAAAAATATCGAACCTTAAAAAAACTGAACTTTTTGATCCTGAAGTTTAATACGCTTCGAAACGGCTCGGTTGTGCTTGAAATGCCGCAGCAATACGAAGAGAAGCTGGTCAATCGTTTTAGATCATAGTAAACTTTCACTTTTTACGAATTTATCAACAATTAACTTGTAAAAACAACTTTAAACCTATGGCATTTAATAAACTAAACGTAGAAGACAAACACTTTAAAAGTGTCTTAATGGCCTATTTTATTCTTGTTCTGCATGTTCTTTTGATTGCCGGGATGGTCCTGTTGGTCATTTTTTTCCGCGGTATTATCAATTACATGATATGGATTTTTATCGGCGGATCAATAGTCATTTTAGCTTCGGGCTATCATGTTTACAAACGACTTCAAAAGGATGGAAAAACCCTGCAGGAAATGATGAGTTCTTCCCGGTTGGGCTCCAGGCCCATTGAAATCAGTTTTCTGGGGGGTATCGCGTCCTTTAAGATCGGCAGGCCCGGCAGCATGCCGGCGTTGAGCAGCAAAGCAGCCGGGCAGCCCCTGCAACAACTAGAAGATCCGGCAACCATCCGCATCCGAGAGCTGACCGAGCTTGTTCGTCTGCTTGAAGATAATCTGATTACCCTTGACGAATATAATAAAGTTAAGCAGCAAATCTTAAAACCTTAAGTCTGAATTTTTCACTAACATTCCGAAAGGTGATCTTATGACAAAGCTATCTATTGCACTTCTTTCCGGTGGAATATCTTCCGAACGCGACATCTCCATTGCCAGCGGAAATCAGGTTTATGAAGTTCTGGATCGCGACAAGTACGAGGTCATCCGTTATGACCCCAAAACAGACATCCCGCAACTGGTTGCCGATGCAGCCGGTATCGATGCTGCTCTGATAATTCTTCACGGACCTTATGGTGAAGACGGTACGGTTCAAGGACTTCTGGATCTTCTGGGCATCCCTTATCAAGGCTCTGGTGTTCTGGGAAGTGCTATCAGCATGAACAAACTGGTCTCCAAGCAGCTTTATAAAAACGCCGGTATTCCGGTGGCGCCTGATATGACTTTCAAATCCATCGACATGATCGAGACACGTGCGGTTGTCGATCAACTGGGGATGCCCCTGGTCATCAAGCCTGTGACCAGCGGGTCAAGTATCGGACTCTCTATCGTTAAATCCGAAGATGCCCTCAACGATGCACTTGAAAAGGCCTTTGCCGAAGATCATGAAGTCTTGATTGAATCCTATATAAAAGGGATTGAGCTCACCGGAGGGGTTATCGGCAACAAAGAGCTGCAAGCTCTGCCAATTATCGAAATTATTCCCGGAGAAGAGTTTGATTTTTTTGACTACACCGCCAAATATACGCCCGGTGCCACTCAGGAAATATGTCCGGCCCGCATAGATGCGGCCACGACTCAAAAGGCGCAATCCTATGCCAAAATGGCGCATCGCGCACTTTGCTGTAAAGGTTACAGCCGCACCGACATGATTCTTTCCGATGGAGAGCTGTATGTCCTTGAAACCAACACCATCCCCGGCATGACTCCAACCAGCCTTTTACCCCAAGCCGCTAAAGCTGCCGGAATAGATTTCAGCCGGCTTCTTGATAAATTAATCGAGCTCAGTTTAGAGGATAAAAAGTCCAACAGGTGAAGAGGCCATGATCATCAGAAGCAACCGGAAGCTCAAGGAACTATATCAGGATCTTGGCCCTGGGGATATTTTTATCGGCATGTTGTCATCTAAATATCTGAACCAATCGGTGCTGATAGACCTGCTTGAACGCGGCATCATTTGCCTTCCATCTCCTCTTTCACAGAATCTAAACAGATCCAAGGTTGCTCAGGCCTTAATCTTTAAGGCCTGGATGCTGCCGCGCACAGCGGTTATTACTCGTCGAATGGATCTGGTCGATGCCATCAATCAATATAACAAACACGGCATTACCGCTGTGTTAACCAAGCAAGAGAGCATGCACTGCGGCCACGGTGTGCGGCGCTGGGAAAACATCGAGACACTTTATAATATAGTGGCTCTGTCTAAATCTTCATTCCCTTTTATCCTGCAACCTTTTCTGAATAATTTAACCGATGTGCGCGTCGTCATTGTCGCTGACTATATCGAGGCCTACGGCCGGCGTAATCCGGACAATTTCAGAATGAATATATCCTCTGGCGGCAAGTATTATCCTTATGCTTTAGACCAAGAGCAGGAGAAATTTTGTCGCTCTGTCATGGAAAGGGGCAAATTTCCTTATGCTCACCTGGATTTGCAGATCACGGAAAGCGGAGAATATTACCTTGCGGAAATTGCCTTAAACGGCGGAATCAAAGGTGCCGGCATCAGCCGCCGGGAACTCGATCAAAAAAAGAAATCCATATTGGAGAAACTCGCTAATCCGTAACAGTTCAGCCACTAAGGCACAAAGAAGGAG
>JAQBHK010000160.1:0-19638 GCA_032127815.1 Desulfobacterales bacterium | reverse complement strand
TCTGCAATTTTCCGGAGGCTTTCAAAATTCTGGAAAATGTTAACAAAAAATTCGAAAGCTCATCTTATATCACTGATTTTATTTACCCGCCCCCTGCCCTGACCCCCCGGGAAAACAAAAAACAGCAGGAAAGATTGAGGGCAACGGATATCGCTCAACCGGCTATCGGGGCCGTGAGCATTGCCATGCAGCAGGTTCTGCAAGGATTCGGCGTTCAACCGGACGCAACCTGCGGGCACAGCTTTGGTGAATTCTCGGCTCTTTGTGCAGCCGGCTGGATCGATCTGGATACGTTTTTGCACCTTGCCATCACCCGGGGCCGCTTGATGGCAACAGCCGGTCAAACCAGCGGCGCCATGCTGGCGGTCAAAGCCCCCCTGAAAGAACTGGCTGATATGATCAATACGTCAGATTTAGATGTGGTTCTGGCCAACAGAAACAGTCCCCAACAAGGGGTTTTGTCAGGATCAATCCAAGAGATCTCCAGGGCTGAAAAAATTTGCAAACAGCAAGGATTCAAATCAATCCTTTTACCGGTATCGGCTGCTTTTCACAGCCCTTTCGTAAAAGATGCCCGGAAACCGTTCCAACAAATCTTAAAAACAATCGACATCAAGCCTTCAGACGTACCGGTTTTTTCCAACACAACCGGCACCCCTTATTCGAATGATCCTGAAGAAGTTAGAAAACTGCTGGGTGAACATCTTTTGTGCCCTGTCGATTTTGTAAGTGAAATCGAAAATTTATATGAATCCGGCGTTCGCACCTTTGTTGAGGTCGGCCCTAAATCGATTTTGACCGGTCTTGTCAAAGCAATTCTAAAAGATCGCGAATTTGAAGCCCTGGCCCTGGATGATTCCGCGGGCAGACGCTTTGGACTGACCGATCTTGCTGCAACACTCTGTAAGATTGCCTCTATGGGCCATGCGGTTGACTTAAGCAAATGGCAGGAGACTCACACGCAAACACGAAAACAGCGTATGAGCATTCCCATTGCAGGTGTAAATTATCGCCCGTCAACACCTTTGGAACCTCAATCCAACAGACCCGCCGTGCCGGCCGGCCAAATGCGTTCCGACCAACTTCAAAGCATACACAGCTCTGATTCGAGCTCAAGCACAACTATTATTGACAAACAAAGGCTCCTTGAAACCGGCCGCGATGACTCTCCGGTGAACAAAATAAATCTCAATATTGAACCGGAGCAGCTTAACCTTAATATGCCAAGCGCTTCCGTTATTGGAAATAAAAACACCATGAAAAAAACGCAGCAACAAGAAAAGTTCATTCTGGATGCTTTAAAGGTTGTTCAGCAAGGACTGAAATCGATGCAGGCACTCCAGGCGCAGACAGCCGAAACTCATCAAATATTTTTGCAGACCCAGAGCGAGGCCGGCCGCACTCTGCAGAATATGATGGACAATACCCAGCGTCTGGCGGAAGCTGCGCTTGGACTAAAAACAACAGTTGACACTTCCAATTTTAATTACGACCGCAGCCTGAACCAATTTGAACCCGAAGAACAAATTGCAAAGACTCAAGTTACCCACAAAACGCCTTACGACCAGGCGCTGCAACCGGTTTTGCCGGAATCCAAAACAGCCTCGACGTTGATCCGGGAATCTGACTTGACAACCGATATAAAGGCCTCCCCACCGTCCGGCAGTTCTCAAAAAGAATTGGAAAGCAGCATGCTGGAAGTGGTCAGCCAATTAACCGGTTATCCCGTAGAGATGCTCGATTTGGACATGGATATTGAGGCGGATCTGGGCATCGACTCCATCAAACGGGTCGAGATACTCTCCACTCTGGAAGAGAAAGTGCCCGGCCTGCCCCCTGTTTCTCCCGAAATCATGGGAAGCCTGAAGACCCTGGGCCAGATTATCGACTACCTTACTCAAGATATCGACACCGACACGCTTTCGCATACCCGGATTGCAGATAAGCCGTCGCCGGATATAGACCATCAGGCTTTAGAGAACAGCATGTTGGAGGTAGTCAGCCAGTTGACCGGTTACCCCGCAGAGATGCTCGATTTGAACATGGATATTGAGGCGGATCTGGGTATCGACTCCATCAAACGGGTCGAGATACTCTCCACCCTGGAAGAGAAAGTGCCCGGCCTGCCCCCTGTTTCTCCCGATATCATGGGAAGCCTGAAAACCCTGGGCCAGATCATCGCATACCTAACGGATGCTGATGCTGCTAAAATCGATACTGCTCAAAATGAAACTGCAAACGATTCTACCGCATTATCAAAGCCTGATATGGCCGAATCAACAGCCCCGGCCGGCAGTACCAACGAAAATTTGTTGGACTTTTTACCTGAAGATTTGGCAGCCGGAATCGAAAGAAAAGTTGTTTCCATTGTCGATAAATCGTTTAATCCCGGCGATCGATTGGCGCTGCCCGCCGGTCGCAAGGTTTTTGTCACCGATGACAAAACCGGTCTTGCCAAAGCCGTGGCTGATGAATTTGCATCCAATAATATCGATACCGTCCTTATCCCGGTTGACAGTCTGCCGGAAATACTAAACGGCAACAACGCTGTCAGCAGAGCCGCCGGCCTGGTTATTGTTGCCGACAATGTTTTGAATGCTAAGAGCCGGCTGGATCAACAAAGCACTAAATTCCTCAAAGACGCTTTTTTGCTGACCAATTATCTGGCGCCGGATCTTATCGATTCCGCGGCCAAAGCCGGCGCTTTCTTTGCGACCATAACGCGCCTTGACGGCGCTTTCGGCTTTAACGGCCGGGGTTTTGCCGATCCTTTGCAGGGCGGTCTCGCCGGTCTTGCCAAAACCGCCTCGATTGAATGGGACGGTGTCTGCTGTCGCGCCTTTGACATCGCTCCGCAATGGAAAGCAAATAAAGAAATGGCCCGGGTCATCGTATCAGAACTGATTCATGCCGACCTTTCCGAGCCGGTTGAAATCGGCCTGGATTCCGACTCCCGCAATATTTTAAAGCTTGAAGCAGCACCATACCCTAAGGGTGAGATAGACCTCAAGGCGGGCGACGTTGTGGTGGTTACCGGAGGGGCCCGCGGTGTAACCGCTGCCGCTGCCGCTGCACTGGCCAAGCATATAAAACCCACACTCGTTCTGCTGGGACGTTCTCCTTCTCCCTCCCCTGAACCCGAGTGGCTGCGTGCCCTTGAAGAAGAAGCCGAGATCAAAAAAGCGATCCTTAAAAATGAATACAGCGACACCACGGCAACGCCCATAAAGCTTGAAAAAGCATTCAAAGAGCATATGGCAAATCGTGAAATTACAAGAAATCTGGAACATATTAAAAAAGACGGCGCGGCTGTGCTATACTATTCGGCTGACGTCCGCAATTTTGATGCCGTCAGTGCGATTCTTGATGAAGTTCGCTCAACTCACGGCCCCATAAAAGGTATTATTCACGGCGCCGGTGCCCTGCAAGATCGTTTAATTATAGATAAGACCATGGAGCAGTTTGAAAATGTCTTCGATCCCAAGGTTATGGGCCTGAATGTACTGCTGGAAGCAACCAAGCAGGATGCTCTCAGGTATCTTGTACTTTTTTCATCCGTAGCCGCCCGCATGGGAAACAACGGTCAGGCCGACTATGCCATGGCCAATGAAATACTCAACAAGATCGCACAAAAAGAGTCGCTAAAGCGTCCGGACTGCAAGGTCGTCTCCATTAACTGGGGGCCGTGGGACGGCGGCATGGTATGTGCGGCCTTAAAGCGCAAGTTTGCGAAAAGCGGTATCGAGTTGATCCCGATAGATGCCGGTGCCATGTGTATGCTCTCTGAAATGCAAGGCGACAACAATTCTCCGGTCGAAGTTGTCATCGGTGCCAACATCATTGCCCCGCGGGTAAGCAATAGATTCGAGGCTGCCTGTTTGGCCTCCCGGCAACCTTCTCTGGAGCGGTCAGATGAAAAACTGTCTTTGACCCTTAAACATGAAATCGATCTCGATCGATACCCGATCCTGGAAGCACACATTCTGGATGGAAAACCGGTGGTTCCCTTCGCGCTCATTACCGAATGGCTCGGCCATGGCGCCCTGCATGACAATCCGGGCCTTTTGCTGCAAGGCCTTGATGACATGCGGATTTTCCAGGGGATCAAGCTGAACGGCAGCAAAAAGCTGATCCGTCTTTTGTCCGGCAAGCTTCGCAAAAAAGAGTCAATCTATGAGGTCAGTGTTGAAATCAGAGACGGCTTGCAGGATGGCATTGACATAATCCATTCCGGGGCTACGGCGATTTTAGCAGATACATTGGAAGCGCCGCCTGTTTTCAATATATCCGAGGATATCGCTTCCAAGCCGTATGCCAGGAGCATGGATGAAATCTATGAAACGATTCTCTTTCACGGCTTTGAATTGCGTGGACTCCAGGAGATCATGGGGTATTCTTCCCGCGGAATGGTGGCCCGGATATCAGCGGCACCTTCACCTGCAAAATGGATGAAAGAACCGTTGCGGACAAAGTGGATTGGCGATCCTCTGATTCTCGATTCAGCCTGTCAGATGGCGATCATCTGGTGCTTTGAAGAGAAGTCGGCTGTTTCCCTGCCGAGTTACAGCGCCAGTTATCGCCAGTATCGCAGTGTTTTCCCCGCAGATGGAGTTATGGCCGTCCTGGAGGTCAAGGAGGCGTCCAACAGCAAAATGAAAGGCGATTTCACCTTCCTTGACTCTGATGGTGTCGTGGTGGCACGCTTAACCGGTTATGAAGCTGTAATGAATGCATCGCTTTCCAGGGCGTTTAAAGCCCGCCACGCCGCCTAACGATCACCCATTTGCCGCGTTACCCGTCCGCCGTGCAAGACTTTGGCAGGCGGGTCAGAAGTTCGCGGTAGAAGTACTACAGCTTCAGCCGTGCGTTACAAAACCTTAGCCAATCAAAATTCAGCCTCCTTAACCAAAAACCAAATTGCACGCTCAAAATACAACTCCAAAGGAAATTCTCAATATCGCATAATGGAATTTTCTGCGACCGTAAATTTTGCGATTGGCGAACCTAATCTTGAATTTTTAATGGCTATTGTTAAACCGTTGATAAAAGGTTATCTGCTATCGGCGGTCGCTATTAGTGAACAATAATGGCAGAAACTATCATGCTCGACTATAAATCGTCATGAGCACCATCGTTTGCCAGCAAAACGCCTGTTAGAGTGTAGAATTTCCAGCCGGTCGTTCCATTTGATACCCGTGCCGTAATATCAGTTTCAGCAATATCACATAAGACGCCGTTTTTCTCATTGTATGGGTTTGTGGGCAGGACTCCTCCTCTGACATAAGGGCCAAACTTGTGGGTCGCATCCTTTGTATCGGATACTGCACCGTCAATGGCAGTGTACTTTACAAGTTGCGCTATAAATGCCGTTTTGGATGTGCCTGCGTTTGCCAGGGTACCACTCGTGTTATTGTAGCCCGGATAGGTATTGTCGTGCTGAGTATGATAAAATTCAACGGCTTTCCTCAATATATTCAAGTTGGTCTGAAAAGTTCTGAGGGTGGCGTCTTCACTGGAGATGCTGATCTGCGGAACAATAATCATCGCCATGATACCCAGAACAACGATCACGATGAGCATCTCAATCAAAGTAAAGCCAGCTTGTTTTTGAAAGTTACTATTCACAGAAATTATTTTGGTATTTAACCTTTTTTTTGGGACTAAATTAAATGGCTATATACCTTATCGGCTAAGAAACAAAATTTCTTAAATATACATTGATGGGAATGAATTTATAGGCTTGGGGGAAGGAAATATTGGAAAAGGTTTTAATTTATTGCTATTGCAGATGTCTTGCCTTCATCAACAGGCACTACCGGATTAATAACATTGAAGATTGGGTGAGGCAATCGCAAATATTTTGAGGCTTGATTTTTGATAGGCTCAAGGCAGTAAAACGTGCATTTAGGTTAATTAGCAACAGCTTTGGGTTTTAAGTTTCATGTGCTGTTCCAATTGGCGGAGAAGGTCCTGCCTGTTCTCCGACACAAATGAAGCGCCCCGCTTTTCCACCAAATTTTCTATCCATTTGCGAAGCCTTTCCTTTTGTTTCGGCGTGCCGTTGATGGTCTCGATCCCGATAAGGTTCATAACCTCTTCGATACTTAAGTGAACCATAAGTGTTTCCTTGGTATGGTGCGTAAGGTGCGTTTATATCGGGTTAATAGAAGATAACGGTACCAAAGCGTGCAAATTTCATGTAATCCACGCTATAGATTTATTGTCTCTTTGGGAACCCTATTTGCCGGACAATCAAAGTATATACAACGTTCGCACTCATTTCGGTAAATGGCGGCACCAAACCCAATAAGTGACAGTATGTAGACGATTAGAAGACCAGGCTCCATCCACAACCAGTATAAGGGAAAAATCAGCAGCACCGTCGATACGCTAAAAATGACCGCCTTGTCGATAACATCGAGTTTTCCAGGTCTTTTATTGAAAAATTTGGGAAGGCCCCAGAAAAAAATGCATTTAAGATTTTTTCCTTCACGGGTGTAGTGGGGGCAGCGGGTACAATAGAATCTCAAAATAAGCGCTGTAATACCTGCTGCAAGTCCGATAAAGCCGATTGTCCACCAGACTGAATTTTTGAGGATTGAAAAGACTGCTGTGACGAATGGAACCGATAGAAGGCAGATGTAAAACAAGAAATCCGAAAAGCTATAACGGGTTTTTAACTCATTCCGGGAACGAATCATGGGCTGCTCCTCTGTGTTCAATGCAAAAATATCAATTTCTGAAAATCACAAATTATGGTGTTTAGCTTTCCTTGAATTCGGTGAGCTGCTCGATATGGCGTTTCTCTTCGGCAATGATCCTGCCCAGCTTCTCGAGTGTTTTTTTGTCTTGAATAAACGGTTGCAGCATCTCGTAAAAAAGAATGCCGTCTTCTTCAAATTCAATAAAAATGTCAATCAGGTCGTTGTCGCTGTCAATTTGAGAAAAATCGACTTCTTTTAGGGAGAAACTCTGCTTGCCCAGTATGCCGCTGATAAATTCCCGGCCCATCTTTTGCACAAACAGGCTATTTGCAGGCGTTGCGGCTGCAGCCTCCTCTTTCAATTCCAAAAACCATTCGGCGTGCTTGACTTCTTCGTTCGCCATCCATTCCAGCAAAGATATAAGTGCCGGGCTTGAAATTTTTTGGATGGCTTTGCGGTAAACGGCTTCCCCGTTTTTCTCTATGAGGATGGCCATATCGAGTATCTCTTCAGCGGCAAACAAAGGATTTCCTCCTGTTAAAGATTTACCCTAATTGAGCGAAAGTTGAGGATACTCCAGATTCAAGGCGTCAAGGGTGAAGCCGTAGTAAGCTACTGCAAACCCTTGATAACGCCGAAGATGGGGTGTCATCGGCTTTCCCGCAGGGCAAACAAAATCGAGATAAAATAGCAGAATTCATATCTCTTCGCTAATAGAGATATAGCAACAAGGATGAACTATTACAATGTTTCTTGGAAATAAACAGTTTATTATCGTTCTCGGTTTTGTTTGCGCTCAATTAGGGTTAAAAGTAATAGGCAATCTCCAGCTGAATAAAGCTGTCGTCTCGCAGGCTGTAGAAAAGGTCGTCTTCAGGCAGGTCAAAAAAGGACCGGGCTTCTATGGAAAGCAGCCAGTTGTCGCCGAAACGGCGGCTGGCTTCAAGACTTAAAGAGCAAGAGGAGCTATCAAGGTCCTGACTGAAGCCTGCCAGAAGTTCTGTGCCGGCAGCGTCGTTTACGGCCAGGCGCAAGCCGACCATGGCGTCGTTTTCAAAAAATGTGGTGGCCCTGCCGCCGCGGTCATCGTAGGCCCCCTCGGCCAGTACTCCTAAATCAATGCCGGTTGCGGCTATGTTGACAAAAGTGTATTCAAAACCACCGACAGATGCAAAAAAATCCTCACTCCGGCCGGTGCGGTAGATCGCTTCCAGCTTCCACAGCCACTCGCCGTCCACCAGCTGCAGATCGAGACCGGTCTGATTGATCTTTTCATAAAAAGGGATGAGAACCGGTCGTCCGGCACTATCCAGACCCGCAATCAGGGTGGGCTCGCGTCCGGTGCCGTTAAAATTATAGATGCCGAAGTCCCAGTCTCCGATGGTGTGGCTAAACCTTGCTGCCAAATCCAGATGATGCTCTTGGGCGGCACTTTCATACCTGGCGTTGTCGGTATCCACTACAGCTGCAAGCCGCAGACGCCCTTTGCGGCCCGGATAAGTTCGCTCCCGGAAATAGGGTAATACGAACAATTCCAATGCACCCCAGTCTCTTAAAATTGAAAGTTGGATCATGGGTTGGCCCAGCTTCTCTTCACCGTCGACCGACTCCACACCATCGGTCTGGTTGATGATGTCCACAAGATGGACAAACTCTGTTGTTCCCCAGAAGACTTTACCGATGCCGGCGCGCAGCTCCCACGAATCGGCAAGCCACAGATAGTTCAACTCGCGAATATCGAAATGAGTACGCTCCGCATCGACACTGTCAAGCCTTGCAAAGGGCTCAAAGGTGAAGCTGGAGCCGTTCTCCCATGCGTGGTAGTATTTAGGCTGGACGGCCAGCGATCCGCTGTCTCTTTTTTGCACCGGGTCTAATGGCGCTTGCGGGAAATAACGGCCCTCGGCGGCCACATAGCCTGAAAAATCATGGGCTGAGGCCCAAGACCCGAATGCCGTACCCAGGATCAGTGTCAGCGCGGTCATAAGTATAATTTTTATTTTCATTTTTAGTTTAAAGTGCCTAATTCGAAGCATTATGTCATTTTGCTTTTCGGCCTTTCAGCGAAAAGCAAAATAAAAACAATATCTCTGCGTTCTTTGTGTCTCTGCGGTGAAAGAATATTTTTGTTATCTTGCACGTTTGAGGCTATTATTATTAAAATCCCTGGCCTTGAGTCCGACGCCAAACTTGTAGTTGGACCAGACCAGGTCCGTACTTTTACCGTTTTGATGGTTGACCATGTACATCTGGTCCGGCCGCCAGTATTTGTCAAGATACTGTTGGTACTCTTTTGTGGTTAGGGTCTTTAAAAGCGAATGCTTACGGTCGTAATACTCGACTTTCCACATGCGGTATTCACCCTTGTCGATCCAGGAGACCTGCCGGGTGTAGCCCGAATTCTTTTTGTCTACCGGGTAACGTTCCACCACGAAACATTCCCGGCCGTCATAAATATCATCGCGGATCCATTTGTAAGTGTATTTCTCCACTTCCTGGCTGGAGATATCCTCATAGGCGAACTCGCTGCCCATGAAGGAGCCCGATTTGTTGCGGGAACTGATCCTTTTGACCCGTTGTAACGCCGGCAGGTAGAGCCACTGATCATCGTCGCCCTGCTTGTGGCTGAAGGTCAAAAAAGCCGTGCCCTTAACATCTTTGGGGTTGTCGAAAATGGTCAGGCTTTTATCGCCGTCGTCTGCTACTTCCAGGGTGCGGACGCGGATGTTGCGAACGCTCTCCTGGCCGTGCTTATTTTTGAGGATCATAAGCAGATCGGCGGTAAAGTCTGTAAAACCTGCATCGCGCCGGTCTGCTTCAAGGGCGATGGCCAGACCTTTTTCTTCAGGAGTCGCGGCGGCGGCTGCCAACGGAAACAGGAGCGAAAACAGAATCATGCCGGTCAATAGTCGTTGCGTAAGCCTCTTTATCGAATGTTTCATGCTTTTTCCTCTCAGCTTTCATAAGTAGGGCGGGCAGGAACAGAAAGTCCAAAATTAATGCCAGCGAAATGGTTAGGGCCGACATCAGTCCCATGTCGGCATTCATGTTATAGCCGGAAAGGGCGAGAACCATAAAACCGGCCACCAGGGCCAGGGTGGTAATCCACATGGCCGTGCCCACAGTATTAAAAGCATAGCGGACAGCCCCGGGCGGATCCAGATTGTGTTCGCGCCGGGCGCGAAGATACTTGCTCATAAAGTGTACGGTATCATCCACAACGATGCCGAGGGTCATGGCCGCTATGACAGACAGGCCCAGTCCAACCTGTCCCACCGTCAGGCCCCATATCCCATAGGCCATCAAAGCCGGAGCCAGATTGGGGATCAGGCTGAGAATACCTAACTTAAAACTGCGCAGCGCCAATATCATGATAACCGAAATCAACACCAGGGCTACAAAGGATGCTCCCAGCATGCTGTTGATGTTGCGTTCGGACAAATGCGCCCAGATAACCGACAGACCGGAGCCGTAGGTGAACATGCTCTGCGGTGCGTTGGCCTGCAGCCAGATTCGCGCTTTTTCGTCCATTGCACGCAGCTCTGTGGTGGTCGTATCTTTTAAGGTTACAATCATGCGGGTCGCCGATTTGTCGACGTTGATCTGGTTGTTTAGATCAAGGCCAAAGGGGAGTGACATCTCATACAGAAGCAGATACTGCGCTGCCAGATTGCGGTCCTCAGGGATCCGATAATAGGATTCATCGTCCGCATGCATGTTTTTGTTAAGACGCTTCATGGTGTCGGTGATCGTATTGACGTTGACAACTTTAGGCTGCTGACGATACCAGCCGGCAAACTTATCCATTGTTGTCAGAAAAGCGGGGTTGTTGATGCCGCCGGTCTCGCCGGATTCCAAAGAATATTCGATGATGTGAAACCCCGTCAGATTTTCCTCGCAAAAATCGGAGGCCCGGCGGATGTCATAACTTTTATCAAAGTATTTGATCCAGTTGTCGTTGAGTTCAATTCGCAGCATCCCGGCGGTCAGTGCTACAATAGCAACCAGTGTTCCCCAGAATACGACTTTATGCCGGTTGATCACGAAACTCGCCAACCGGTCGCAGCCGGCACAAACAGCTTCGCCCGGCTTTGATTTTACCCTTACGGGAATGACGGCCATCAGAGCAGGCAGGAATAAAACCGAGTATACAAACGCCGCTGCTACCCCCATGGCGACAATATTTCCCAAGTCGCGGAAAGGGGGCGCGTCGGAAAAATTCATGGTCAGAAAGCCGATGACGGTAGTGATGCTGGTTAAAAATACAGGCTGGAGGTTGATCCGTACAGATTCCGCGATGGCCTCATGTTTAGAATTGCCCTGACGCATCTGCTGGAATATCGTTGCCAGGACATGTACGCTGTCGGCTACGGCCAGGGTGAGGATAATTGTGGGAGCGCTGGAAGATGCGGCCGTTATCATAATGCGCAACCAACCGGCCATCCCCATCCCGGTAACCATGGAAATCAGAATAATTATGAGGGTAGTAAAAGTTCCGGCAAAAGAACGCAGGGAAAACCCGACGATGACGACCAGGGTAAGCAACATCAACGGAACCAGGGTGGTCATGTCTTTCAGGCCGGCTTCGCCAAAGGCGTTGTCCAGCATGACCCCGCCGGTAAGGTACAACTTGAGGTCGGGATGTTTCTTGCGGAAATCGTCCGCTATTTTGCGGGCAAACGCGGCTACTTTCGGTGTTTCATTTAAAGATTTACCGGGTGCGAGAATGATGACGCTAACACCGGTGACGTGCCCGGTAGGCGAGAGTAGCCGGTTTACTAACAGAGGCTCGGAAAGAGCGATGCGTTTAATTCGCGAAAGATCATCATCGGACAGGTTGCCGGCGCCCTGTACCAGATCTTCGACGATCAGGTCGTCTTCTTCCGCCCGGGTATGCTGAAAATTAGTGATAGAATTCACCCGGCTGGAATAAGGTATTTGCCATGCAATCTCGGTCAACTCCTCTAGCGCTGCAAGGGTTTCGCGTGTGAAAACATTGTCGTTCTTGGGAGCAATGATGAAGAGAACGTTATTGGTTTTATTGTAAGTGTTTTCCAGAGCCTCCAGAGCCTGCAGCTGAGGGTTTTTTTCGCTGAAAAAAACGCGTGTATCATTATTGAACGCCAAATGACGCACCCCGGAGGCTGCAGCCGCCACAATCAAGACAGTAGCGACAATGATCCACCAGCGCTGCTTTATCACCATCGATCCGAACATTTTCTCAAGTTTGTCCATCTTAATTTACCCCTATCCTTTATTTGCTTATGACGAAGTCTTTTAAAAAAGGATACACAATAATGCAATTATTTTATAGTCATGAAATATCCGTGAAAGGTTTTTGGGCCTCAATATAAGCAGAAACAATAAAATCCCCGGCATTATGCCCCGGAGCCCACATGCTAATAAGGTCCCTGCTTTCATCTTTGGGTTCGATTTTGATGTTCTCAAAACCGGCATCTTTAAGCATTGCTTTGGTATCGTCAATTGTTGCAGCCCCGCCGACACAGGCGCATACCAGCGCCAGGTTTTTTTGCATCTCTTCGGGAAGCGGGGCTGTTGCTACAATATCCGATATAGCCAAGCGCCCGCCGGGTTTGAGCACCCGAAAGGCATCGGCGTAGACTTGCTGCTTATCAGGTGAAAGGTTAATTACGCAGTTGGACATGATCACATCAGCGCTGTTATCGGCAACGGGCAGATGTTCGATTTCTCCCAATCGGAACTCAACATTATCTGTCCCCATTTTATCAGCGTTGTTTCTGGCTTTAGTTATCATTTCCGCCGTCATGTCCACACCGATGATCTTTCCGGCAGCGCCCACTTTCTCAGACGCCAAAAAACAGTCAAAACCGCCACCGCTCCCCAGGTCGACTACTGTTTCACCAGGTTCAAGGGAAGCCAGAACCACCGGGTTGCCGCAACCAAGCCCCAGGTTGGCGCCTTCCGGGACACTGGCCAGGTTTTCTTTGGTATAACCCATAGCCGCGGACATTTGCTCCGGCGTCAAATCCGGTTCCCCACAACCGCAGGATGCGGCCGGGCTGGTTGCGTCAGAAATGTCTGCAGGGCTGCAGCAGGTTGCCGGTTGGTTGAGCTGTAAAGTGACGGCGCCAACACAGGCTATCTTACCATAATTCTCGCGAACCGCCTGCCGGATTTTTTCTTTGTCAGTGGTTTTCATTTTTATCTCTCCTTGTAAATATTTACCATGTGCGCATGCGCCCATATGCATGCATTTGCCCAAAAAAAAGCCGGGCAGCATTCACAGCATGCATGAAGGGCAGCATTCGGCTATACATGTTTTTATTTTATCCGTAATATTTACCAGCTTGTCGAGAAAAGCCTGGGCGTTGATTTTGTAAAACATGTGGCGGCTTTCCTTTTCGCATTGTAAAATTCCGACCTCCTGCATGAGGGTTAGATGCCGGGAAATAACCGACCGGTCCTGGGGCATTTTTTCGGCAATCGTTCCGATGTCAACGCGTCCGTTCAGCATAATGAACTTTAAAATCTGAACTCGAACCGGTTCGCTCAGGGTTTTGAAAAATTTTGAGTCAAAGACTTCCACCAGTTCTTCCGCGATTTCAATTTGTCTGGGTGTCAATTGTAATGCCATGCCTGTACATTAATGCACACAAATGCACATGTCAAGAAAAAAATTAGGATCAACATTATGATGAGGAGACTCGATTTTTTCCTTCTTGTTTGGCCACGTACATGGCATTATCCGCCCTTTTGACAAAGGTTTTCATTTCCTCTTCCGGTTCGAACTGGCAGGCACCAATGCTCACAGTTATATGGAGTACCTGATTTGTGCTGGAGGTGAACTCGTGTGATGATATTTGCTTTCTTATTCTTGCGGCGGCATTCACGGCGGCTTCGAGCCCGATTTCGGGAAGAATAATTGTAAATTCCTCCCCACCGTAGCGGTAGGCTGAGTCGGTTTTTCGCAAACAAGCTTTAATGATTTTACCTGACATAGACAGGACCTTGTCCCCTTCCAGGTGTCCATGTCTGTCGTTCAGTATCTTAAAATCATCTATATCAATGAGCAATAAAGACAATGGATGCTTATAACGAACGGATCTGTTGATCTCTTCTTCCAATTTACTGTAGAAATACCTTGAATTATAAAGCTGGGTGAGAGCGTCAGTAATGCTGAGTTCTTTGTACATTTTCTCGCTCTTTTGCAGTTTATTTTCGACCTTTCGGCGCCTGATTATCTCAGATTTTAGTTCTTCCATGCGACGCAAAGAATACAATACGAATCCAATTGCCAGAAAAGATGGTAGAAAAACAGCTATTTCATCAAATTCAAAGTACTCCAGCGGCCGCGTGAATATGTTAAGTTTCTCAAATGCTTCCAAATATATCATTAACAGGGTACTAAGGATTGCAAAAACAAGGACGGCCAAAAGCTCTTTAAAAGCGGAACTCCGGATGCTTGCATGCTTTGGAGCGGCTATTGTTTGATCCTTTGGCTTCACGGTCTCTTTAAGCAACTTTTGACTTTGTTCCAATTGCTGATTGATTGGTTTTTTGACAGTGTTTGATGCACTCACTTTATTATTAACGCCCTAATCGAGCGAAACGCTCAATGTCCGTTGTGCGTTGTCGGTTGTCCGTAGCTACTTTAGAGGAATTTAAGTCTTAATTTATAAATTTTCAGCCAAAACGTAAAGGCTTCATAACATACAGCTCAATAAACTTCAAAACAAATTTCAAGGCCGGTTGATTCCTGCTTTGGCGTATAAATCAAAGAAATGGTGGGTAGGGCCGTAGCCTTTTCCGATGTCGAGAGCATGCTCAATGGCACCGCTGATGTATGTTTTGGCAAGCGTGGCGGCCTCGAAGAACAATTTGCCCAGAGCCAGATTGGCCGCGATGGCCGCAGAAAAAGTGCAACCGGTGCCGTGGGTATTTATGGTTTCAACCCGTTGGCTTTGAAGCTTTTTGTAGTCGATGCCGTCGTAAAGGATATCGGTAGCCAGGTCCTCTCCCAGGTGCCCGCCCTTGACGACGACTTTCTTTGCCCCCAGCTTTAAAATTTTGGCGGCAGCGGCGTGCATGTCGTTTAGATTTTTGATGCTTATACCGGTGAGGGCTTCGGCCTCGAAAATGTTGGGAGTGACAATTTCAGACAGTGGAAATAGATGCTCTACCAGAGCGTTCTGGGCGCCCTGGTTCAACAGCCGATAGCCGCTTTTGGATATCATAACCGGATCGAGCACCACCGCCGGCGGATCCACCGCCTTAAGCGCACGGGCAATGCTCTCGATCAGCGCAATACTCGACACCATGCCGATTTTGACGGCATGGATGTCAATATCATCAAACAGACACAGTATTTGATCGTAGACGATCTTAGGCGGCATTTCCTGGACATCATAGACTTTCTGGGTGTTCTGCACCGTAACGGCGGTAATAGCGCTCATGCCGAAAACACCAAGGGCCTGAAACGTTTTTAAATCCGCCTGAATTCCGGCGCCGCCGGATGAATCCGAACCGGCGATTGTTAGGGCAACCTGCATGTGAAACCTCGCTCAATTAGGGTAGAAGTGTCCAAAATGATGATAGTTAATCGCTAACAGTCCTTTGTCACTTGTCATTAGTCATCGGTTCCTAATGACAAATGGCCAATGACAAGCGGCAAAATATGAAATCTTGAAGCATGGATTTAAGCCGCGCTCAGTATATGTAGCAACACATCATGGTCATCTGTTCCCATGCTGGTAGCTTGCAATCCCGGGGGGCAGGTTGAGCAGATGCTTGCCCTGAAAGGGCAGGCAGCGACCCACCTGGTACACCCCTGAAAGCTCCTTTCGAATTTTTTCAAAGGTAGCCGGCCAACATGCAAACAAGAGTTCATAATCTTCCCCCCCGGAAAGAACCATATCTTCAGGTTTTAAGCGATATTTTTCGCAGAATAAGGATAGAGCCGGATCAATATTCCATAAAGAAAAGTCGAATTCTATGGCCAGGCCGGAGGCCACGGCAATGTGGCGGGCGTCGCCGGCCAGGCCGTCGCTGATGTCGATAACGCACGTTATGTTGTTATCGGCCAGAATCCGGGCGGCATCAAATCTTGCCGTGGGGGATTTGAATTTCGCGATCAGGTTTGCAAATTCCGGATCTTTGCGGATTAATAATTCCAGACCGGCACGGGCCAGGCCCAGAGGACCGGTACAATACAGCCCGTATCCGGGACAGGCGCCGGAGCGCATCGGGAAAATAGTATCGTGTCCCTGTCCGACGGCAAAAAGGTCCAGCGACAGCCGATTTGCAGTGGAAATGTTGCCGCCGCCCAAAGTACAGCCGTATTTTCCAAGGGCTTTTATGATTCCGGCATACAGCGCTTCAACAGTATGGTCTGAAATGTAAGGCGGTAGCGCAAGATTGACAAAGAGACTGACGGGAGCGGCGTATGAGGCGGCAAGATCGCTAAAGGTTACTTCAACAGCTTTACGGCCGACCTCCCGGGGTGTCTGCCAGTCAAGTCTGAAATGGACACCTTCTTTCTGGGTATCGGTGGTGATCACAGGTTTGCTTAAGGCTTGCAAAAGAGAAGCATCATCGCCGGGTGCAACCTTAAGGTATGGATCAGAGGGAGCCTGCCGGATCAGCTTTTCAATAAGGACGAATTCATCATCCCAGGCAGAAGCCAGGGCAGAGCGCGAAGCGCATCCACAGGCTGCCGAGATCTGCAACGCATGTTGCCGCGGATTTTCAGCGCGCGTAACAGCGCTGATCACCGCCACGCCGGCGGCACCACGGGTGAAGCAAGCTTCGGCACTGGTGTGATCAATTCCGCCGGCAGCGACCACCGGCAGCGGTGAGGCCTTGGCCACGGCCTCTAAGCCCGCAAGGCCAATGGGTTTTTTAGTATCAGGTTTTGTTTGAGTATCGAATACAGGCCCTGCTACAATGTAATCGCATGGTGAAAAATCGCCTTGTTGAAGTTGGGAAGGGTTGTTTATCGACAATCCTACAATGGCCTGGGGGCCCAAAATATGTCTGGCCAGGACCGGGTTTTCATCATCGACGCCTAAGTGGACGCCGTCGGCTTCCACAGCTCTGGCGAGCAGAATATTGCCGTTGATGATAAAGGGGACGGCGTTGCATTTACATAGATCTCTGATAGCGGCAGCTTCATCGAAAAATCGCAAAGAAAATGATTTGTTACAATACCCGATGATGGTCGCCCCGGCTAAAATGGCGATGCGCACCTGCTCTAAGGGCGAAAAATCCAACACACCGTTGTCGGTGATAAAGTAGAAGCGCAGTGTTTTTTGTAAGCGGTCTGGAAGCATTTTTGCTGCAATTCAAAAAATACGTTTTCGTAAAAAGCACGAAAATCACTTTTTGTGAACGTTTTAAGTGAGTTCTCCGAAAATTAGGGTTTAGCAGATTGCCGGGCTTCAGCCCGTCAGAGCCGCTTTATATAAAACCGTTTTAGCGATTTTATATATTGATATCACCTTTCAGAAAAACCCTGAAGCCCTTTTTTTCCGAGGTTGTTGAAAAGTTGCGATATTAAGATTTAAGTGTATGTAAATAAAAGAAAAACCAAGGTCTAAAACCTAACACTTAAAACCTGAACCGTGATGAGTTCGGCTTTTTGTGAACTGCACAGCGAGCGCATTCCCCGCAAGAAGCTTGATGGAGCGTAGCGAAAATCCCGCTCAACGGGGCTGCAGGGAGCTTTAATGCATCAATTATACTTGACCATTTTAGATGCTTATGCGATCAATTGTTAATAAAGGCTTTACTGCCATAAAGACTCATTATTCTTTATAAAAGGGATAATCACCATGAAGAAGAATATTTTAATTGTGGATGACGAACCGGCTATCCATGATTCTCTGCGGCGTACATTACGAAGTTTGCGTGATACGTGCGATATTTTCACTGCCGGCAATGGTGTAGAAGCTCTAAAACTAATGCAGGACACACCCATCGATATTATTATTACCGATATTCTGATGCCGGAGAAAGAAGGATTGGAAACGATTATGGAAGTGCGTAAAACTTATCCTGCCGTCAGGATTATTGCAATATCAGGTGGCGGTCGCGATGGAAACATCGATTTTCTCGATATTGCTGCAAAGCTTGGCGCCTCCCATACGCTGAACAAGCCGTTTTCTCCGGAACAGATTCGGGCGGTTGTGCAAGAGATCCTGAACGATCTGGAATAGTTGATATTACAATATCTTCGCTTTTGTTCAGTGTTTTTCATTATCTATCGGAAGTCGGATGATAAATGTGGTTCCTTTTCCGACCTCCGTTTCGAATCTGATTGTTCCATTGTGTTTTTTCACAATGATCGCATATGAGATGGCCAAGCCTTGGCCGGTCCCTTTGCCGATCGCTTTGGTGGTAAAAAAAGGGTCAAATATTTTTGGTCGGATCGATTCTGTTATCCCCGCGCCGGTATCGGCTATGCGAATTTCAACCCAATGATCAACCCGGCGAGTACTCACTGTAATCGTCCCTTTTTCCTCAGAGCCGACTCCCACGATATCTGCAATGGCATTGGCGGCGTTTACAATCAAATTTAATATTGTCTGGTTGAACTCGCTTGCAAGACACGGTACCGGGGCAAGGGTTGCATCAAAGTCCGTTTGTATATCGGCGACATACTTCCACTCGTTGCGGGCTACCGTGATCGTGCTTTGGATGGCTTTATTGATGTCAACCGGCACCTTCTCTTTTGTCCCGGGATGGGAGAATTCCTTCATGGCTATAATGATGTCGGTGGTGCGGTTTAAGCCTTCAAGGGATTGCCGGAGCGCAAGTGGAATCTCTGTAATAAAATAATCAATATCGGCATCCTCTAAGGCCGACTCCACTTCCTCAACGAGGTTTTCCGGCACAGCCCCGGCCTTGACCGCTTTGAGCAGCGCATCATATTTGTTTAGAATCGGAATGATATGGCCAAATGCTTCCTGAATAAAATGGGTGTTATCACTCACATATTGAGTGGGCGTATTGACTTCGTGGGCAATACCGGCCGCCAAATGGCCCACAGACTCCATTTTCTGAGCCTGCAACATCTGGATCTGCAAAATCTTGCGTTCGGTGATATCGCCGGCGATACCCCTGAATCCGGTTTTGCGGCCTTCAGAATCTTTCATTAAAGATATGGAAAATCCCAACTGCCTTTTAACGCCGTCTTTTCTGGTAAACTCGCAAACGAACCCGGTTTCGGGCTCTCCGGTGCTGTATACCCGGCTGAATACTTGATACGCCTTGGCGGCATCTTCCGGATCCATGTACTGCCGGTTGTTCATCCCCGTTAATTCTTCTCTGGAATAACCGAGTATTTTGCACATGGAATCATTAAAGAAGGTAAAGCTTCCGGTATGGTCAAATTCATAATATCCTTGTTCGATATTTTCCAGGATGGTTCGGTGTTTTTCTTCGCTTTCTCGCAAGGTTTCCTCTGCCAGGCGGCGCTCCTGTAAAAGATCGTCAACATCCCCTTTGATAATTGCGATGGCGTCAAAAAGGGCCTTAAAAGGGTGGGAATCGATAACAGGTTCGTTTGCAACTCCCTGTTTATCCCAGTTGATAAATCCCATGAACTCCAGCAAATCATCGGAGTATCCTCTTATTTGTTCTTCCGAGTATATTTTGGAGGCCGGCTTAACCTCTTTTCTAGCAATCTCGATTTGAGAGCTTTTGCTCTTTTCTGTTTTAATAATAACCAAGGCGTCGTCTAAATTCTTCGCTGTGACTATCGGAAAATGGACCAGCGATTTGCTGATTGCAATCATGGTTCTTGAAAATGTATTTAATCCAAATACGACCGAGCATTTGCAGGCAACTTTTTGGTTAAATTCTTTAAACCTTGCAATATACATTTTGCGGGCTTTCCAGGAGGGTCTTTCAAATTTTTCCCAGTTTAGGATGCGATAGTAGTATCCTTTGGCGG
>JAQBHK010000159.1:0-6259 GCA_032127815.1 Desulfobacterales bacterium | reverse complement strand
AGCAACCTTTGATAACTATGAGGTTGAACACGATTTTGCCACCATTGGCAGGCGCATAATGCTTTTGAATGCCCGGCAAATTGAACGAGTATTGGGAAAGGAACGGATCATCCTTCTGGCTATCGAGGACATTACCGAGCGTAGGGATGCGGATGTCTTATTGAGTATTTCTGAAGAGCAATACAGGCGCCTTTTTGAGACCGCAGACGACGGGATATTGCTTCTCTAAAAAAGCAAATTGAAAATTCGCCATGCAAATCCGGCCATCATGGCGATGTTGGGTTATTCCAACGAGGAGTTGATCGAAAAAGATATGAAGGATATCGGTTTCCCGGATGATATTGGAACTTTTCAAGAAATAATACAGGCATTGAAAAAAGACGGCATTTCTCATTGCAAAGATGTTGTGGTACAAAACAAGGCTGGGCAAAGTATCTATACCGATATTTATATGGCCGACAGGGCAATTTTAGTTCAATGCAATATCCGCGACATCACCGATCGCAAGCAATTGGAAGAAGAACTCCGGCAATCCCATAAAATGGAAGCCATAGGAACCATAGCAGGTGGTGTTGCCCACGACTTCAACAACATGCTTAGTATTATTCTCGGCAATACAGAACTTGCTATGGATGATGTGCCGGAGTGGAATCCGGCTCGGATCAATCTTGAAGAAATTAAAACAGCAAGCTTGCGTGCTAAAGATGTAGTACGACAGCTTCTAAGTTTTTCTCGCAAAACGGATCAGGAGCAAAAGCCGGTTAAGATTAATCCTGTTGTTACAGGTGTTCTGAAATTATTACGATCTTCAATTCCCTCAAGCATCGAGATTCGTAGCAATATCCCAAATAAATCACAAACCATCCTTGCTGACCCCACCCAAATCAATCAAGTAATGATAAACTTATGCACAAATGCCGCCCATGCTATGGAAAAAGATGGCGGTATTCTCGAAATCAGTTTAGAAAGTGTAACCTTGGATGATTCAATGGATCAATTCAATGATCTGTCTTCCGGTCGATATGTCAAGCTGACCGTAAGTGATACGGGACATGGTATTGATCCTGAAATTAAAAATCGTATCTTTGACCCTTATTTTACCACGAGGGAGGTTGGTAAAGGGTCAGGCATGGGCTTAGCCGTGGTACAAGGAATCGTTATGAATCATAATGGCGCAATTACCGTGGATAGCGAAGTTGGCAAAGGTTCAACATTCAAAGTATTTCTCCCGATCGTTAGAAAGGAACCTGTTCCCGAAATCACAATTGATGAGGATTTTCCAACAGGGAAAGAGCGGATCCTTTTTGTTGATGATGAAGAATCCATAGTAAGAATGGGCACTCAAAGGCTGGAACGACTCGGATATCAAGTTGAATCGACTACAAGCCCACTTGAAGCTTTGAATCTATTTCGCTCCAAACCCGACCAATTTGATTTAGTGATAACCGATCTGACCATGCCTAAAATGACGGGTGATAAACTGGTGAAAGAAATTCTTAACATTCGACCAGGCATGCCAATTATTATCTGTACTGGATTCAGCGAAAGAATGGACGGAGAGAAAGCAATGGCAATAGGCGCTGCTGGATACCTTGCCAAACCACACGAAAAACGTGAGCTTGCCATGACGGTTAAGAAAGTTTTGGGCGGAAAATGATAGTAAAAAATATGAGATCCAAACCTGCGATCCTGCCACCAATCGTGTATCCAGGCAATCCCAATGGTGTTTTCGATTGGGATTGCAAATCTGCACTGCGAAACATATCGTCTTCTTGAAACATTTGCTGTTTTCCGGTTAGGCTTCCTACCTGCCGTAGCAAGATTGCGCCACGCAACCCTTCCTTGGGGTTAACACACTATTGAATACTTACAATTTCTTTTTATTGACCAACAGTTATATTCACGACTAAAATAAAACCAATTGAAACAACCAACTGGAAAAGGAGGGATTGCAGTGCGCTGGAAATGGGTCGTGGGAGTCGTCGCTCTTCTTATTTTCGTGTTATTCGTTGCGGTATTTGTGATCTTGTCGAGGTATGACTTCAACGATCTGAAGCCTCAAATAGCTCGGATGACCAAAGAAGCTACCGGCCGTGACCTAACACTGGACGGGAATATTGATTTCAAAATCGGCCTTACTCCAAAGTTGCTGGTTGAAAATGTGAGTTTTCAAAATGCATCATGGGGTTCACGACCAAAAATGATTAAGATCCGACGCGTAGAAATTCAGGTGTCCCTTTTGCCGTTGATTAGCAAGAGCATTGAAATCAAGCGCCTGGTTCTGGTTGAACCTGACATCCTGATTGAAACTGACAAAGCCGGTAGGGCCAACTTTGAGTTTAAAATTTCGGAAAAAGATAGAACTCCGAAACCTGGAAAAAGTGAAACAGAACCAAGCAAAACAGAACTGCCTGCATTCATATTTGAAGATCTGCGGATCGAAAAAGGCCAGTTGACATACAAAGACGCCCGGAAGAACAAAACGCTTGCCGTAAAGATAGAAAACCTTAAAGTTCAGGCTACTAACCTCGAAAGTCCCTTAACGCTCAATCTTAACGGTGATTTTAACGGCACCCCATTTGAGGTGGAGAGCACAATGGGTGCGCTTACAAAATTGGTCGATCCTGACAAGGACTGGCCGCTGCAACTAACTGCAAAAACCGTTGACGCTACGCTCACCCTTGATGGTACGATTCAGGATCCAACCGGCCGCCGAAGTTTTGAAATTAAATTTTCCCTTGTTGGGCAAGATTTGGCGAATATAGAGCAGTTTATCGAAAAGCCGATCCCTCTCAAAGGACCTTTTAATATATCTGCACACTTGATTGGCATTGCGCCTGATATTTATAAAATCTCTGATTTAAAGGCCATGCTCGGCGACAACAGCCTCAATGGATCTCTGGAAGCTAACCTTTCTGGCAACGTGCCGAAACTGTCGGCTTTTCTGGCATCACAAAACCTTGATCTGCGTCCCTTCCTTCCCAAGAAAGAAGCTAAAAAAGAAAAGGTTGGCGACAAATTAGAGCATAAACGAGAGAAAGTCTTTCCCAGCGACCCACTGCCGATTGGATCACTCAACTCGGTGGACGCAGAAGTAAAACTCCGGATCGGGCGCCTTTTAACACCGAAACTTGCTGCCAATGATCTTAAATTAGACATGATCCTCAAAAACGGATACCTTAAGCTAAGGCCCATTAAGGCGCTCATCGGCGGCGGCACTCTAAACGGGTATATTGATTTCAATTCAAAGCGCAAAAAAGCAGCTTTGACAGCGGCGATCAAGATCGATCAGCTCGACGTGGGTAACATGCTCCAAGATCTGGACATCACAGATCTGCTGCATGGCAGGATGGATGTAGACGTCAACATAAAGGGGCAGGGAAAATCCGTGGCAACTCTGCTGGCAAGACTCAACGGTAATACCCGGATTGTGATGAACAACGGCCGAATTAACAACAAATATATTAACCTCCTTGGCGGTGATCTGGCTTCCGGTGTTTATCGCCTGGTCAATCCGCTTAAAGAGAAAACTGATTACACGAAAATCAACTGTTTCGCAAGTCTTTTTGATATCAAAGACGGACTGGCAGACAGCACTGCATTGGTGTTAAGTACTGACAGTATGAACGTGATCGGTGATGGAGAAATTAATTTAAATACCGAAAAACTCGTTTTTTACCTTAAGCCGGTGCCCAAGGAAGGTATCGCCGGGATCAGCTTGAACTTAGGTGAGTTGACAAAACCATTCAAGCTGGGAGGAACACTCGCAAATCCCTCGCTTGGAATCGATCCCACCCAGACCGCTATCGCTATAGCTAAGGCGATCGGTGGTGTAGCACTATTCGGTCCCGCAGGCATTGCTGCAGCTTTGGTCGGTAAAAAATCAGATGATGAGAACCCCTGTCTTACCGCCATTGAAGAAGTTCAAAAGGGAGTCAAGACTACGATAGAAAAGCCACTTGAGGAAAAAGGGACGGTAACAAAGACTGTCGATGGCGCTAAGGAAAGCATCAAAAACTTTGGTAAAAAGCTAAAAGGTCTGTTCGGCGATTAATTCACAGAGTATCTTTAGTCGTTAACAAGAATCTCTTTTCACCGGACGATAAAGGGTTGTCTCTTTCACCCAGTAGTCACAGCTTGCGTTTCATAGTACCTATCAGTCCCGAACCCACTTTCGAAGAAGAAGGCAGTTAAACCTTCGGATTTGTCACATCACCCGTGAGATGACGGATCGCCGGAGTTTTACTTGATAACGGGATTTATCGCCTGCAACGGGGCCGCCATAAGCATGATTTTGTACAAAAATTAAAAAGCATTTCTGTTTTTAGCGTACTTACAAATCATTTCACAAACGGATTTGTTGTTGTTTTATGATTCAGCTTATGCATATTTTATTCAGATGAATTTTAGTAATTTAAACTTCCGGAACCGTGGAGGGGTATATGCTTAAAAGGATTTTGATGCTATTGCTTTTGCCTTTGATCAGTCTGGGATGCGAAGCAGACAATCTCAACCTTAATATCCGATACGATAAGGTTCACGGCCTGCAAAAGGGCGACCAGGTGATTTTTGAACAGCATCCCGTTGGAATAGTTACAGATGTATCTTATCGGGATAATGCCGATTACCTGGTCACTATAGTTATTAAAGAAGACTCTAACGCCGTCGCCACTGAGCATACCAGCTTTTTTATAGCAGACGACCTTTTCCGTAAGGGCCATAAGGCGGTTGAAGTCGCCCAAATTCGTCCAGGGGGATCTGTTTTGAAAAATCGAGCAACTGTCGAAGGCTCCACCCGGGCTTCAGTTTTTTTCGATCAGATGAAGGGCGGACTTGAGAAAGGGTTTGAGAATCTTAAACAAAAATTCGAACAATTTTCGCAAGAATTAAGCAAGGTTCCCGAAAGCGAAGCCTTTAAGGAACTGGAAAATGAACTAAAAGACCTGGCCGGGGGAATTGAACAATCCGGCAAGACAGCGCGTGCAGAAATAGAACAGCAGTGGCTGCCGCGATTCAAACAGGAACTGGAAAAACTAAGAAACCGGCTGCGAAAGTTAGGGCGGGAAGACGAATTGAAACCGCTTGAAATCGAGTTGGAAAGAATTAAAACTTATCTTTAAAATGGTAACATCGCAATGGATTGCAATACCTCTCAAAAAACATTGTCGGTTAAAGCCAATACCGGCTGCTGACCTCAGGATAAACCGGCTCAGGCGAGTCTTCCTGATTTGAAACAGCCGTTTGTTATCGGTTCCATGAATACGCCGGTGGGCGAAGTGCCCCGGGTTTCATCATCACTGGTATGGGCTGATCACCGGGGAACCTTTCAGGCTCGCTGGGGGGTGGGGCGCATGAATTATGCCGTCGAACCCGGCCTTTACGCTCTGAACCGGCCTACAGACAAATCACCGGTTCTGGTCACCGCCAATTACAAAATGAGCTTTGACAGCCTCCGCCAAACTCTGTGGGACTTCGATGCCTGGATTCTGGTGCTTGATACTGATGGAATCAATGTGTGGTGTGCCGCCGGCAAAGGCACCTTCGGGACAGACGAACTGGTTGCGCGCATCAAATCGAGCGGTCTGGAACAGATTGTGGTCCATCGCCGGCTGATTCTGCCCCAGCTTTCCGGGCCCGGCATAGCGGCATTTAAAGTAAAGAAGCTCTCGGGATTTAAAGCCGTTTACGGTCCAATCCGGGCAATGGACCTTAAAGCTTTTTTCGAAAACGGTCTAAAGGCAACACCTGCAATGCGCAAAAAATCATTCCCTCTTTGGGAACGGATTGTACTTATACCGGTGGAGCTGGTTGCGGCTCTCAAACCGGCTCTCTTCTTGCTGGCATTCTTTTTTGTTATGGGAGGTTTCGGCGGTCCCGGCGCCTTTTGGGCCAATGCACTCAATTACGGTCTTTTTGCAGTCATCGCCTTGGCGACGGCAATTCTGTCCGGCGCAATACTGACACCGATCCTGCTGCCCTATCTGCCCGGACGGGCCTTTGCGCTCAAAGGTTTTATTCTGGGGCTTTTAACCGCAATAATTTTAGCATTCTTTCGAAATGTTGATTTTACGACCTGGTCCGGTTGGCTTGAAATCATGGCCTGGTTTTTTTTAGTGCCGGCTGTCACCGCCTTTCTGGCCATGAATTTTACGGGCGCTTCGACCTACACTTCTTTATCAGGCGTAAAAAAAGAGATGCGCTGGGCCGTGCCTCTGCAAATCGGCGCTGTTGTGGTCGGCCTGGGCCTTTGGCTTGGATC
>JAQBHK010000158.1:0-2842 GCA_032127815.1 Desulfobacterales bacterium | reverse complement strand
ATACTGGATGAAAAAGGATGTTTATTTTATCTCGATTTTGTTTACCCTGCGGGAAGGCCGATGACACCCCATCTCCTTTGTTATCAAGGGCTCGCAGTAAACGACTACGACTTCGCCCTTGATGCCGCGGACCTGAGGCATCACCGCCAAGGCGGGCAAGCCTCGACTTTCGCTCAATTAGGGTATCACCTTTGATTGTTTTCGCTTTTGATGTAGAAACCAAATCTTCAAAGTCGCCCGATGGTTGACTCCCGCCCTCATCGTCAGAATTCCAAACCTCAAAATGTGTTAATTTCCTTTAGGAATCTTGTGTAAAGTTAGTTCTGGCAGAAGGGCACGCTTTTAAGTTTTTAGAGTTTCTATAAAATTGAAGTCAATACATACTGATTTTTGATACCAAATCAACCAGGTCCTTGCTAAAAACTTCGACTTTACCGATGAGGAACTGGATTTTATCATCAACTATGACATCAGGTATTGTATCGGATAATAGAAAAGCCATGACTCTCGAAGAGCTAAAAAAACTCGTTTCCGAAATCCGCTCCGCTCAGAGCGAGTCGGACACGGTCGAAGTCAAAACAGCCAAGGGTGGAACACCCAAGAGGCTGTATGAGGCCATGTCTGCTTTTGCCAACCGAACCGGCGGCGGCATTATTGTATTCGGCCTGGATGAGTCAACAGATTTTTCAATCACAGGTGTCGGCGATGCCCACCGACTCCAAGAAGAGATCACAAGCCTGGCTTCCGACAACATGGAACCTGCCTTACGACCTGAGTTTACCGTTGATGACATAGATGGTTCAACAGTTGTAGCGGTAGAAATTGATGAGGTTCCCGCTTCGCAGAAGCCTTGCTTTTACAAGACTGCAGGACTACCCAAGGGCGCATATCTCCGTGTGGGAAATACCAACCGACAGATGACCGAATATGAAGTATTCGGATATCTGAGCGGTAGGGAGCAGCCCACTCACGACGAAGATATTGTATTGGAGGCCTCGCTGGAAGATCTAGATAATTCTCTGGCCGAGACCTATTTTGAGCATCTTCGTCAAATCCGTCCACGTGCAAGCTTTTTGAAAAGCGCTAAAGAAGAAATATTCCTTCGGCTGAGAATTGCCGCCCATGATGGCGACATAATCCGCCCTACGCTGGCAGGCTTGCTCATGTTCGGAAAATACCCCCAGGAATTTTTCCCGCAGCTTATGATCACTTTTGTGCAATATTTCGGCACCACGGAAGATGAAAGGACGCCCCAAGGTGCCCGATTTGTCGACAACCGTCGCTTCGAAGGCCCCATCACTGAAATGGTGCAAGAGGCGGAAACATACATCATGAGTGCAATGCGTAAATCCTCTCTGATTGAGGGTATGTTCCGCCGTGACATTACGGAATACCCGAGGGAATCATTAAGAGAATCTATTGCCAATGCCGTGGCACATCGTGATTACAGTCCATATGTACGCGGCAGCTATATCCAGATCCGCATGTTTGCCGACCGACTCGAAGTCCAGAGCCCGGGCGGACTATTTGGAAACGTTACCGTTGACAACTTGGAAGATGAGCATTCTACCCGTAATGCCAGGTTGATGCGCATGATGGAAGATATGCAGGTGGTAGAAAACCGGGGCAGTGGCATCAGTGCCATGCTCCATACCATGCGAGAAGCCAATCTGGAGCCTCCCAGGTTTGATGATCGCCGGGCATCGTTCAAGGTAATATTCCACAATCACACCCTGATGACAGCGGAGGCCATATCCTGGCTGAATCAATTTTCCCACCTCCCACTCAATGACCAACAGCGGTTGGCCCTGGTATACCTGCGTCAGCATTCCCATATCGATAATCGGGACTACCGCCGCCTCAATCGTGTCGACATGATAACCGCCGGACAAGATCTTAGGGGCATGGTTCAGACTAGCCTTGTTGAGCAAACAGGCTTTGGACGATGGACAAAGTATCGTCTGTTTGTTTCCGATGCCGGTGTAAAAGTAACTGCGATCGGACCGGACGAGGAAAAGGTCATCTCATACATAAAGAGACACGGCTCTATCACTAATGCTGATTGCCGGGGTATTTTGCAGACCAACTTACATAACACGTCGTATTTTCTCAAAAAGATGATAAAGAAGGGGCTGATCAAGCGAGAGGGGAAACATCGATGGACGCGTTACCGGTTACCTTAGAATTCTATTCGCAATTCTATTCGCAATTATTACGAATAGAGTTCCGAATAGCCGTCAAATAGCTCCACCTAATCCTAATGGAATGCCAATGTGAAGGAAAACTAAAGAAAGGGTAAGGACGGCGATACATTATTCCTTAGAATTTTATCCAGAATTTCTGGGTAAAATTCTGGATAAATGCAAATGCCTTGATAATGGGCGATTTATTAGCGAGCTATTGGCAAAAATTGCTAATATAATTTCAACAATAAACTTTACCAGGAATCTATCCCTAATGATTAGGGATAGTGCAAATGGTGTCAAATCTTGAACAGTGAATAAAAGATATATTGTTCGTTAATTCAACATGTTATCACAACCTGCAAGTGGGGCAGACGGCAATTATCCTGCGGCTCAAGCTATTTAATAATTTCTGATTTCAAAAGCAGCTTTTAGCTTTCCAACTTTTAATGGGGAAAATAGAGGAAGCACCAACTTAAAAGTTTCATAATGAAACAGTATAAAATCGGAATAGATATTGGAGGAACAAAGACTGAGGCAATCATTCTTGATCAGGATGATAACGAATTTTATCGAAAAAGAATCCCAACTGAAGGTAAAGATGATTATCAAAACATTCTCATATTTGTACACAACCTTATCCTTGAGACAATCAATAA
>JAQBHK010000157.1:0-3146 GCA_032127815.1 Desulfobacterales bacterium | reverse complement strand
AGGTCCAGACCTCGTCATTCACCAGGTAAAAATGACCGTAGACCGTTATATACTGCGGAATTTTATAAAATTGGACATCCGGTCGGTCTGGGTTAGGAGGTTCAGGGTTCAGCGTTCAGGGTTAATCGCTTCGCTCTTTTTTCCTATACCATTGATTCCATAGGGGTAATTAAATGGGGAGATCAACCTCTGAACCTTTGAACATTGAACCTTTGAACCCAACTCTTTGATTAGAAATGGCACTTTTTGTCCAAGATTTTCTCCGCAATCTGTCATTATTTGCGAAGTCTGGAGGTCTGGTAGGAGAAGGACTCAATGAATGAATACAACCCTGAACTGGAAGAGGGGGTAGATTCCGAAATCCGGGACGAAGTTTGCGAACCTCCTATGTACAGAGTTTTGCTGCACAACGATGACTACACTACAATGGATTTTGTAGTAGAAATCCTTATGCTTGTTTTTAATAAATCGCCTGAGGAAGCAGTTAATATTATGCTGAATATTCACCGTAAAGGGACAGGTATGTGCGGTGTGTACACATATGAGGTGTCCGAAACCAAGGTTGAAACTGTACATGCTATAGCACGTGAACACGGCTTTCCTCTGAAATGTACTATGGAGAAAGAATAAGTCATGATCAATAAACAACTTAGCGAAACACTTGGTTTTGCTGTCAGAGAAGCAAAAAGAAGGCGCCATGAGTATGTCTCGATTGAGCACTTGCTGTTTGCAATTCTATTCGACAACGACGGTGCGGAAATTATTGAGAACAGCGGTGGTAGTGTCGAGAACCTTAAAAACGCCCTTGAGACATTTTTCAGTGAACGCATGGAAAGCCTTCCCGAAGGGGATGAATATGTGCTGCAACAGACCGTCGGTTTTCAACGTGTTATTCAAAGGGCGATAAATCAGATTCGTTCGGCTGAAAAGCAGGAGGTTTCGGTTAGTGACATCCTGGCATCGATTTTTTTGGAAAAAGATTCACATGCCGAGTATTTTTTGAATGCAGAGGGTGTTACCCGTCTGGATGTTCTAAATTATGTCTCCCACCAAGTATCCAAAATACCGTTAAAAGAAGAGCCGGATAGTCCGGCAAAAACCGCAAAGGGCACCAAGAAAAAGCAAGCGGATCCCCTTGAACTTTTCACTGTCGATCTTGTCGAGCAGGCTGCCTTAGGAAAGCTTGATCCTTTGATCGGACGAAAACTTGAGATCGAACGAACGATTCAGGTGTTGTGCCGGCGACGTAAAAACAACCCGGTTTATGTCGGTGATCCCGGAGTGGGGAAAACCGCTATGGCCGAAGGTTTGGCGCGTATGATAAACGCCGGATCCGTTCCTGATTTACTTAAAGATGTGCGCATCTATTCACTTGATCTTGGTGGACTGTTGGCCGGGACAAAGTTCCGCGGTGACTTTGAACAGCGCTTAAAAGGGGTGCTGGATGCGCTGAAAAAGAAAAAAGATGCGATTCTGTTTATTGACGAGATACATACAACTGTCGGGGCCGGAGCGACCAGCAGAGGCTCCATGGATGCATCCAATATATTGAAGCCGGCGTTGCAGACCGGTGATCTGCGGTGTATCGGTTCGACCACCTTTGAGGAATACAAGAATTTTTTTGAAAAAGATCGGGCTCTTTCTCGTCGTTTTGAGAAGATTGAAATTTTCGAACCACCGGTTTCCGAAACCATTCAAATTTTGAAAGGGCTGAAATCTCGCTATGAGGACCATCACCACATTGTTTATACCGAGCAGGCTCTGAAAACTGCGGCGGAACTCTCCGCCAAATATCTACATGACCGTTATCTGCCGGACAAGGCCATTGATGTGATCGATGAAGCCGGGGCGTATGTTAGACTTAAAGGTGGTTCTCACAGAAAAAAAATTAACCCTGCGGATATTGAAAAAATTGTGGCAAAAATGGCCAGAATCCCGACTGTCAGCGTATCAACACCCGACAAAGCAAAACTGGAATCGCTCGGTGATAAGCTCAAGGAGGTCGTTTTCGGGCAGGATGAAGCCATCAAATCTTTAGTGACTTCTATTCAGCGTTCCCGTGCAGGCCTGGGAACGCCCGGAAAACCGGTCGGTTCGTTTCTGTTTACCGGTCCTACCGGAGTCGGCAAGACGGAAGTGGCCCGGCAGATGGCGATAATTTTGGGTGTTCAGTTCCTGCGGTTTGACATGAGCGAGTATATGGAAAAGCACGCCGTGGCCCGGCTGATAGGTGCGCCTCCGGGTTATATCGGCTTTGAGCAGGGGGGACTTTTGACGGACGGTGTACGTAAGCACCCCTACAGCGTTCTGTTGCTGGATGAAATTGAAAAAGCACATCCGGATATGTATAATATACTGTTGCAGGTTCTGGATCATGCTACCCTGACGGATAATAATGGGAAGAAGGCCGATTTCAGAAACGTGATCATTATGATGACATCCAATGTCGGCACCAGAGAGATGAGCAGCCAGACCATCGGTTTTGGTGATATGCAGTATGATACTAAAGACAAAGGGAAAAAGGCCGCTGAAAAGTTTTTCAGCCCGGAATTCAGAAACCGCCTGGACGATATCATCCACTTCAATGCGCTGAATTTGGAGATCATGAAGCTGGTGGTGGACAAATTTATGCAAGAGCTTAAAGAGCAACTGGACGTAAAAAAGGTTTCAATAAGCTACTCCGACAATGCACGCACGTGGCTGGCTCAAAATGGGCATGATCCCCGTTACGGAGCAAGGCCGCTGAGCCGGTTGATACAGACGGAAATCAAAGACATCCTCTCCAACGAGATTCTATTCGGGTGCCTTGAAAAAGGAGGCCAAGTCTTCATGGACCTGAAAGAGGGAAAGCTTACCTTTGATTTCAGTTAGTGTCCATCCATAAATCGGTTAAACCTCAACGACCCAACCATCTACCTGATACATGCCGGTTTTTCTGTTATCCGATAAAATAGAATTCCCTCCCCCCTATCTGGCCCCTAAGGCAGGTTTGTTGGCTGTAGGCGGCGATCTGAGCGCAGAGCGCCTTCTGCTGGCCTATCGCATGGGAATTTTTCCATGGTACTCAGATGGTGAACCGATTATGTGGTGGTCACCCGACCCGCGCCTGGTGCTGTATCCTGAAGAGATCCGGATTTCAAAAACCC
>JAQBHK010000156.1:0-8565 GCA_032127815.1 Desulfobacterales bacterium | reverse complement strand
GGCCTCTATCTGTTCTTAAGTTCGATAATTTGTGAAGGTAGTTTTCAATCATCGTCCCATTTTATCAAGAATGAAGATTTATGACGTTAAATTCGAAGATTATTTAACTGTTACCTGACCCCCTTGTTTTGTTTTCCTTATAGCTTAAGGTAGATGAAAACATACTCCCCATCATTTATGTCGATTGTTAAATTTCCTCCTCTGGCCTCGGCAAAGATAATCCACGGCGGCTTATGCGTGTGCCCGCAATCAAATTTAGGAGAAAATTTCCCGGTTTTTCTACAGTACCAGGACAACAGCATAGCATCCTTATTTAATTGTCTGGCTTTAGCTTTGGCCAGGTCTTTTGCTTTCGCAATATCTAAATCCGGATCTTTGATCTGCAATTTGATATGATCCACAGGGAATTCGTCGAACTTTGAAGGTATCTGTACCATTTTATTAAATTGACCTCGGCAAGGGTAATAAATATTTTATCTTACATTTTCAATCTACTGCAATGCAGGATAGCATAATGTAATCAAATAGAAAAGAGTAACCTTGCCGGGTCCGGTTATCACGGTGTAACCAAAATGGAGTTGTCATAAACTGAACATGGCTTGTTTTTGCGTTTCATGCTAAATATAGTTGAAACCGTCACCTTTTACGAGCTTGTCATTATTAAATATGCGCAAATTAGCTTTTGGATACTCAACCAGATGCAATATCAGGTGCGAGCACTGCGTGGCCACGGAAGACCTCTCTGCCGGCAGGAAGATGGATCATGATAAGGCAAAAGATATCATTGTCGAGATGGCTCAGGCAGGTGTTGGCGGAATAAGTTTTTCCGCTGGTGAACCGTTGCTGTATTTTACTGAAATTGCAGAGCTTGTGAAACTGTGTCGCCAAATCGGAATATATACAAGAATTGTTACCAACAGTTTTTGGGCAAAGACCCAAGAGTCTTCCGACCGCCTTGTTTCAGAACTGAAAAAAAATGGGCTTAACCAATTGCGATTGAGTTACTCCAGGTGGCACCAGAAAAATGTAAACAAAAACAATGTGTTGAATGCGGCACGCAGCTGCCGAAAGATCGGGTTAAATTATTTTATTTCATTTATTACCGATTTTTCCAAAGAGGATGATCAGCATGAACAGTTTCTGCGTAATCATGGCCTCACGTTTTTCCCCGAGCCGGTCATTTATGCCGGTCGTGCGGAGTCTTTCAAACGCAGGAGGATTTTGACCGATTATCAGGCAAACTGCTGCGACATGAACCCCTATCTTACTCCGGATCTTGACATGTACGCCTGTTGCGATGCGGGGAGCCATTTCCCGGAAACCAATTTTTTTTACCTTGGGAGCCTGAACGACAATACGATGGAACAGCTTTTTACTAAAAGTGAAACAGACCGGTTGCACAACCTCATTAGAACCATGGGGATAACAAATATCGCATCCTTTACCGGTATGAAGGCACGCGAGATCATAACCTATAGTAAGTGCGAACTGTGCCGGAAACTGTTCAACTCCCCTGAAACTCTAACAAGGCTTCGGGCTGAAGTGTCGCAACTGGCAGCCTGGAACCGCTGATAAACGGGTTGAAGTCACTCCGCAATCCATCCGCCTCAGAAAGAGAGTGGGGGACTTCCGGGACATCCATAAATATATAAATAACTTTCTATTATGCTGATATAATAATTTTGTTTACTAAGACCTATTCCTCCCAATAAAATGCCCCGGCTCCCGGGGTTTCTGAAACCTTCACCCTGGAAACATTCACAGCTTTGGAATTCAACTGTTTAGCAAGTTCTTTAAAAATAAATTTGGCAATATTTTCAGATGTAGGATTTTCGTTCTGAAAAGCTGGGAGTTCATTTAAATTGAAGTGATCCAAACCTTGAAGAACATCCTTGACCGATTGCTTTATATCTCTAAAATCGATGCCAATGCCAATATCGTCCAATTCTTTACATCTGACGAATGCCTCAATAATCCAGTTGTGACCATGCAGCCGTGCACAATCGCCAGGGTATCCTTTGAGGGCATGGGCGGCAGAAAAGTGTGTTTTAACATATACTTCGAAAATCCCCGGCATAAAACCTCCATACAACTATAAGTTTCTATTTTTCTCCAGCACTCTCCGCTGTCTTTTTAAATCGTTCCTCCTGCAGTTGCGTGGCTTTATTGATATCTTTTTTCATCTGGTCCATTTGATCAAGCTTTTTCTTTCCGGAAAGTTCTTTCACCGTATCATCCACCTGCTCGCGAGTGTCAGTCCCTTCACAGCCTGCAATGGCCAAAAAAGCGAATAAAACAAGAACCAGCTTCAAATTTTTGCATGTTTTTATTATCCAGATCATGGTTTTCTCCTTTTTTAACTCTTAACTCAAGTTTCGCACCCCATACTTTAACGATGCGCTAAGGATTTTGATTTAAATCAGGGTGCGAAACTTAAGTTCTTAATTATTCAGGTGCGGCCGGATCCTGGCTGCTGTCCGGGTCGAGTTCCACGGCCTTTTTGATTTTTTCAGCTGCCGCTTCCTTTTGTCCTAAAGCCGACAGGGCGACTCCCCAGCCGTACCAGGCCGGTGCAGAGTCAGGGCTGAATCCGGCGGCCTTTTCGAATTTATCGGCGGCTTCATCGAACTGTTTCAGTCCAATCAAGGCCACCCCCCAGCTGCACCAGATCTGGGCATTTTCGGGATCATGTTTTAAAACTTCTTTGAACTTGGCAACGGCTTCCTCAAACGGCAGCATGTGAATATCTCCTTTTTTTGAAACGGGTAACGGGTTTAGCGCCGTGGCGCTGGTCACTGGTTATTTGTCATTTGTCACTTTTTACTGATTACTTCGTGTTTCCGTGACGGTCTTTCGGCGTTCAAAAGGATCTATTTCAGACCGCTTTTTATTAATGCCTCTGCCATGGGACTTTTAAACGACGGTTGCGGGTCTTTCTTCTTTTTTGGTTGCGGGGGGCGGTGAAGATTTTTTTTCACCCCCGATGTTTTTACTGCAGGATCCGAATGGGCGGCGCTTGATTTCATGGACAGCGAAATCCGGTTTCTGGCAAGGTCGACGCCTATTACGGTCACCGACACCTTCTGATGAACCTTGACGATATCAGACGGGTCTTTCACGAAGCGGTCGGAAATCTGGCTGATGTGAACCAGGCCGTCCTGATGGACGCCGATGTCCACAAAAGCGCCGAATGCGGTGACATTGGTCACGATTCCGGGCAGTTTCATCTGCGGCCGTAAGTCTTCGATTTTTTCAATGCCGTCGGCAAACGAGAACTCTTCGAATTTTTCTCTAGGGTCGCGTCCCGGTTTGGCCAGTTCATCGAGGATGTCTTTTAAGGTGGGGATTCCGACGGCTTCCGTCACATATCGCAAGACATCTATTTGACTGCGGATCTCGGGTTTTTTCATCAGGTCAGAGACCGTGGCCCCCAGGTCTTTGGCCATGGCGTCGACAATGTGATAACTTTCCGGGTGCACCGCACTGGCGTCCAGGAGGTTTTCAGCGTCCGGGATCCTTAAAAACCCGGCCGACTGTTCAAAGGCTTTGGGACCCAGGCGCGGCACTTTAAGCAGTTGCTTTCTGGACGTAAAGGGCCCGTTGGCCTCGCGATGGGCGACAGTGTTTTTGGCGATGCCGGCGTTGAGCCCGGAAACATAGGTCAAAAGCTGGAGACTGGCCCGGTTCAGATCCACACCGACACCATTAACGCAGCTCATCACAACGTCGTCTAAGGCCTGTTTCAGGGCGGCCTGATCCACATCGTGCTGGTACTGGCCTACGCCGATCGATTTGGGATCGATTTTTACGAGTTCCGCCAAAGGATCCATCAGGCGCCTGGCGATCGACACGGCTCCGCGCACCGTCAGATCATGATCCGGGAACTCTTGCCGGGCGGCCTCGGAAGCGGAATAGATCGACGCCCCGCTCTCATTGACCATGATCACCGGCACCGGGTTTGAAAACGGAATTGCTTTGGCAAAGGCTTCGGTTTCCCTGCCGGCCGTGCCGTTGCCGACGGCAATGGCTTCGATGTCAAAACGCCGGCACAGGGATTCTATTTTCACCGATTCTTCAAGGGCTTTTTTGTCGGACATGTGCGGAAAAATCGTGTCGTAATGCAAAAGTTTTCCCTGGCGGTCCAGACAGACGAGTTTGCACCCGGTTCTGAATCCCGGGTCTATTCCCAGTACGCGTTTGGCCCCCAGCGGCGGGGTAAGCAAAAGCTGGCGCAGGTTTTCAGCGAACACTCTGATGGCTTCGGCGTCGGCGCGCTGCTTGGCGTGAAGCCGGGCTTCGGTCTCCATAGAACGCGAAAGCAGGCGCTTGTATCCTTCCGTTATTGCCGTCCTCACCTGGCCGGAATCCGCTCCCTGTCCTTTGACGAACAGGTTTGCGAGCAGTGCGATGGCTTCGGCTTCATCGGGCAGTATGTCGAGGTTCAGGACGTCTTCTTTTTCGCCGCGCCGGATGGCCAGCATTCGGTGAGAGGGAATAGCGGAGAGCGGCTCTTTCCACTCAAAGTAGTCTCTGAACTTGGCGCCTTTTTCCTCCATGCCGGCGGCCATGCGGCTTTCAACCTTGGCTTTGGTGAAAAAGAGGTTTCGCAGCCCGGCCCGGGCCTGGTCGTGCTCGTTGACGATTTCGGCAATGATGTCCCTGGCTCCGGCCAGGGCATCTTCGATTGACGCGACCCCCTTTTCAGGATCGATGAACGCCGCCGCCGCTGCGACCGGATCCGTGCCGTCCTGCTCCAGGATCGCCAGCGCCAGGGGTTCGAGCCCTTTTTCCCTGGCCATAACCGCCCTTGTGCGCCGCTTGGGCCGATACGGCAGATAGATGTCCTCTAATATTGCCATGGTTTCAGCGGCCAGAACCCTTGTGGAAAGCTCGTCCGTCAGATGGCCGTGTTTTTCAAGAGAGTTTAGGATCGCTTTTTGGCGGTCTTCGATTTCCCGAAGCTGGTTGAGCCGGTCCCGGATGGCGGTAACCACGACCTCGTCCAGGCTGCCGGTGGCTTCTTTGCGGTAACGGGCAATAAACGGGATGGTGGCTCCTGCATCCAGAAGGTCGGCGACTGCCTGAACGTTATGGTCGCTTATGTTCTGCTCCCGGGCGATTTTTGATGTGAATGTGTTGTCGTTCATATTTTTTTTGATCTTTCTTTTGTAATCGTGCGTTATTCTATTTGGTCCTGAAAAACCTGGTCTTTTGGGCGTGCCTGTTCCACCTTGAAAGGGTCAGCGATACCCGGCTCGGCCAAATACCGTTAAAAGTGCCCAAATTTTTGGATGGACACTATCAAAAAATACCGGATTAAACGATTTCTTCTTTAAGAGCCCGGACCAGCTCTTTACCGGCCAGGTAGGCCTCTTTGAGGTATTCCGATTTTTTTTGAACATCGCCTTCGAATTCAAGGTTGCGGTACAGCAGGGACTGCCAGAGCTCCATATCCAGCACATCGAAAAAATATTTGACGGTCAGCAGGGCACCGTCGAACAGCTTCTTTCCTTTGGTGGCACCCGCTGAAATAAAGAGCCCTTTGCGTACAGGTTCCCATTTTCCGAACGGCACCTTGTCGATCCAGTACTTTTTGACCCACAAAGACTGGCAGCGATCCATCAGGGTTTTGGTGTGGGCGCTGACGGTGTAAAAGAAAATCGGACTGGCCAGCATCAATCCCCGGGCGGCAAGAATTTGGTCACGCACCTGTTGAAAGTCGTCCTTGATGGCACACTCGCCCGCCTGCTTGCATTTGTAAATCTCCAGGCAGGGAGACATTTTCAGGTCCCGCAAAACGATTTCATCCACCTGGGCCCCGGCATCGCGTGCCCCCTGAACTGCACGCTGCAAAAGCGTGGCCGTATTGCCTTTGCGCCGGGGACTGCCGTAAATTGCTGCTATTTTAAGATTGTTGATATGCACCTCCTGTTTACGAATTCATCAAGTTTTGCCGATAATATTTCGAGCTAAATGGTTTCCCTCAGCTTCCTAAAATTATTGACAGCAGTTTTTTCTTGATACTATCGAACCAGCCCTTGCCCGAGTCGCGGATGATACAAGCTTTTTCAAGCATTGCAATAAAGTCAGGATTAATCTTTTTAAAGGCAACTATTCTTTTGATAGAGAGGATGTTGTCAAGATTGGGCGGCTCCAATCCAATGGCGGACTCCCTGTTAACGGCTTCCATGATAATCGAAACGGCATAGATTACCATTTTTTCTATCATTTTTTCTATGGGTACTATATTGTTGTCGTCATTCTGATATCTTAAAATTTCATAGACGCAAACTGATAATATTGGATCAGCAACATCCCGGGGATCATTACACTCATCAAGGCTAAAGTTACTATCCAAAAAATCCTCGGCAATTTTTTGTAACCTTTTAAGCCATGGGTCATTAAGATTTTGCGGCAAAACCGCATTGGGCCCTTTTAATAAAACTTCATTATTAAATTCGGACAACATGTTAACTCCTCCGTTTGCTGGATACTGGTTACGAGTTGCGGGTTACGGGTTACGGGTTGCTTGATGCCGCTTACTTGTTACTGCTCCCTGCCCACTACTCACCGGGGCACGTTGTTGCAGTTCAAACTACAAATGTAACTGCATGTCATCCCGGGTCGCAATCGTGTTTGGAAATATTTTTCTGGCATGCCGCTCCGCATCTTTTCTTTTTTCCAGCGTCGTATACCGCCCGGCGTCAAAATGTACCAAGGCGAGTTGCCGGGCGCCGGCCTCCTTTGCTATCCTGGCGGCATCCTGCGGATTTAAATGCGGCCATTGATCCGAATATTCACCCGGCAAATGGGCGCATTCCGCGATGACAAGATCAACATTACGGGCCAGCTTCAGGGCATTTTGGCAAAACCCGGTATCGGGGATATAGGCAATTGTTTTATTATCCAAATGGATCCGATAGCCCAGAGTAAGGGAAGTGTGGACAAGCTCCATGGCGCTTGTTTCGAACGGCAAAACGTTTTTCTGTCCGCCTATTTCAAGCACCTCTACTTTGTAAGGAAGATCATCCAGCGGCATCGTAAAAGGTTGGTTTACGATATGGTTTAGAATTTCACGCGTGCCTTTGGGGCCCGCAATGACTAGTCCTTCGGCAAAGGCGAATTTCGCCAGAACATGCAGGCCGACGATATGATCAAGGTGAAAATGGCTCAGTAGAAGAAAGACGGGCCGGGCCTTTTGATAGTGTTGATCCAATTTGTGGATGCCGTTCCCGGCATCTAAAATAATATAATAATCATGGGATTTGATCAGAATACAGATCGTGTTGCCGGTAGCCGAATCGTACCAGCCGTTCGTCCCTAAAAAGATAACATCCATGCCAAATTCCAATGCGGATTATAAATCGGTTTCTTTCTCGTCGGTCTCTCTTGAGATGACCTCCAGACCGATCACAAAATGCCCGTCAGGCGCTCCCTGCTCCTTTTTGGCGATATGCCGGATTCGGGTCTTGAAAATTGTGGCCGCACCTGAATTTCGCGGAGGATTGTATTGTACGTCCAGCGTATCGCCCACCTTTAAGTAATGCAATACCCGCGAATCTTCCCGCACCAGAATTCCCAGACCTTGAGCCGATATGTCCCTTAATTTGAACTGATATACTTCGCCGGTCTCTTTGATTAAAAATTCGATACTATAAAATTGATCCAGCAGCTCTCTGGTTTCGGATCTCTTTTCTGGCTGGTTTTCCATCATTATTGTTCCAAGGTCTCTTTATTGAAGGGAACCGGGGCATCCTCGACTTTTGCTGCGTCAGAGTAGGCTCAACTCAGGCATCAATAGTTTTAAATTTATCTTTTGCGGCCTCACAAATCGGGCACTTGGCCGGTATTTTTTTGCCGGTGACATAGCCACAGACCTGACAAACATGATAGGCTGTGACTTCGTCCCTGATCACCTGATAAATGGCACGCTCATACAATTTTAAGTGAAAGCTTTCAGCGTCTCTGGCTTGACTGAAGACAATTTCGGCCGCCTTCTCGCCGTCTGTTTGAGCATCTTTGATAAACTCGGGGTATTCATTTTCACTGACGGATTTCTCGCGTTGAAATGAGTTTTCCAAGTTGGTGTCCGTATCTTTAACCAGTATATCTTTAACCAGGCTTAAATGACGCGTCGCATGCACCCGCTCCGCCTCGGCAATGGCACGGAACAATAAGGCTATTTGCGGAACCTCTTCCTCTTGTGCCTTTTGGGCGTATGCCAGCAGTCTGAAATAAGCCTTGGCCTCGCCGATAAAAGCAGTATAAACATTTTGCTTGGTTTTTTCTTTCATGACAAAATTCCTTTTATCTTCGTCGTGTTGTCGAGAGTTCGCAAGATCCGCTTAAATAATAACGAGATATTAAATTTAATGCAACCTAAAATCGGTTGGTGTTCTTTGGGGTATCCGCGAGTTGCGGAGCTACGGGGTTGCGGGTGTAGCGCCTGTGGCGCTGGTGGAGGAGCGTCCCGCAAGTACTTGGCCGCCTTCGCTGAAGCTACGTTGCGCCAAGCCGTCTACGCACAGCTACGCCGCGCCAAGGGGGGGTTGAGGAGCAACTCGA
>JAQBHK010000155.1:0-2515 GCA_032127815.1 Desulfobacterales bacterium | reverse complement strand
ATAATAACGCTCTGGGAGGCGGCTCAGTACTGTAATCTATCGCTCTGGGAAATTATTCAGGAAATGAAACATGCCCATATCCATACTTCTTATGACTTGAAAGAACTCGAAAAGGACTTGAGGGCACTCAATGGATAAGGTCGTTTCCAATGCAACGCCTCTTATTTATTTGGCCAAAGCAAATAAACTGAGCCTTCTCCAAACCATGGTCAAGCAGGTATTTATTCCTGAAGCTGTTTATCGGGAAGTAGTTATTGAGGGTAAACGCCTTGGAGAAAAAGATGCCTATCGTGTGGAAAGAGCTATCAATCAGGACTGGATACTGGTTCAAGGCGCCAAGATTACCTATCCTGTTGAAATCACAATCCACCCCGGTGAAAGAGAGGTTATCTCTCTGGCCAAGGAAAAAGGGATTGAAGTGGTGCTCATGGAAGATGTCAAGGCCAGAGCTGCCTCTGAAATGGCAGGTCTTAGATCTATCGGCACCTTGTGGTTGATCTTGAAAGCCGTCAAAGATCACGTACTTGGCTTTGATGAATTCCTGTCCACCATCGAAAACATTATTCAGTCTGGATTCTATTTAAAAGAAGATGTTTATCTAAAAGTTGTTCGCAAGGCTAGGGAGTTATCCAGCGATTAAACGCGAACTACTTTTTTCTGTCTCGGCTTTCCTCTTTTTAAACTTGAATTCATCACGCGCTTCCCCGAATGCGGGATTTCCGCTTTCAGCCGTCGTAGCTTGGGCTACTTTGGCGAAGTCGGCTCGCTCCAGCAAGCTGCGGGGAATGCGCTCGCTGTGCAGTTCAAATTTAAAGTCCAGCAAAAAACTATAGTTCTTAAGAGAAACTTGTCTCGCTTATTCCAAACACTTTTGCTAACTTTTGTCTGGTTGCCTTGCGATAAACAGCGCCTTCCCGTTCCCATTCGAACTCAATAGGAATATTAGCTCGCCGGAGGCGTGTAAACCTTTCGCTTTTTAGATCCCGTCACTTTTTCAGCGGGGTGGGAGTTGTATAAAATCGTAGCACGATTTTATTTTTAGGTATTGTTTCAAACGATATTTCGACGAATAAGGTAAATAATGTGAGACGCTTTTTTTTATGAGCTCTGTCAAGGTGAACGGGGAAAGGACGGATCCACAGATTACCCCGGTTAAATAAAAGCAAAATCGGATTTAACTGGGCAGGGATGTCTGAGGTCAGATGTCGGAAGTCAGAAGCCGGAAATCGCAAAAAAACAGAGATCGCCCCAGTGAAATACGCTTCGCTGTCACTGACGTGGATTTCACGGGGTAAAGATGACGCCCCGGTTGAACTCCCAGAGGGGACCCGGTTCAACGGGGCACAGCGGGGCGTGCTGTCTTAAGAAGATTGGATAAATAGGTCAGAGATTTGAGGCAATGTCTATTCGATCTCGAGTACCTGCTTAAGGGCTTCGACAACCTCTTTCATTCGCTGTGGCGGCATGGTTCCAATCAACTGAGGTTGTTCTGTTGTTGGATCGTAAAATCTTTTAGGATCCAGTGAGCGAATTTGGAAACAAAGAAAAACCGTATCTTTGGGAAGGCCCGTCTCATCTGAGGGCACTCGTATGTTTGTGGGGTAGTCTCTTGGCACGTTCTGGGCATCTGTGCCCACCACAACGGAAACAACAAGCGGTTGTTTATTTATGGCGTTGCTTGATATTACGAGGACGGGTCTGCGGCCCGCCTGTTCTCGTCCTTTAATCGGGTTCAAATTTACCAGATAAATTCCGCCGCGCTTGATCATAATTTACAAACCATCGTTTTCCGCTTCCGTAAACTCTTCTGACAGAACAGAGCACACTTCCCGGATTGCAGGGTCATTGGCCATTTCAGCCATGACTGTTTCAAATTGACATTTTTTTTGACGCCTTGTGAAATCGACCAAAATAAACGTGACCAAGCGATTGAAGTTATCCCGGAGTTCAGGAGGGGCTGTAGAGCGCAATTCTTCAACCAATTCATTTGGTAGTGCGATGCTGCGGCGAATTGTGTTTTTTGCCGTAGTTTTCATTTCACCCCTTTTTTTAGTCAAAATTATACACATAAAAGGTGTTGATGTCAATGTGTAATTTGTTGTATTTGGTTTAACCTTCAACAAGCTTATGAACTTGATCTGGTTTGTCAGGAAATTGGTCCTGAACTTGAGAACATTTTACCCCGGGAGATGGCATCCTCTTGATATATCCTAAACTGAGCGTTTCAAATATTGACAGACCATTAAAAAGATAACCATTTTAGACATATATATACATTCCCGGCGAATTTTGTAAGATAAGGTAACAAAAGAAAAAGCGCTTTTTATCTCCTTTTATAAATTTGTATAATACAGATTGGCGTAAAAACATCAACAGAGGCTTTAAAAAGCTTAGGTATTGTTTCAAACGATATTTCGACGAATAAGGTAAATAATGTGAGACGCTTTTTTTTATGAGCTCTGTCAAGGTGAACGGGGAAAGGACGGATCCACAGATTACCCCGGTTAAATACGCT
>JAQBHK010000154.1:0-6399 GCA_032127815.1 Desulfobacterales bacterium | reverse complement strand
CCGGGTTCCCTTTTCAACGTTCAAGGTTCCCCGTTCAAAAGTTCAACGTTCTGGGTTCAACGTTCCAGGTTAACCTGTAAACCCTGAACCTTTGAACCCTGAACCTCTGAACCCTGAACCTCTGAACCTTTGAACCCTGAACCTCTGAACCTAACTCTGGTTATTTTTGCAGTGCCATTTTCTGTTGATCGCTCAAAACTGCCCATTTTTGCTTTTCTTCCAACAACTTTTGAACCAGCTCAACATCATTGGCCTTGTCAGCCGCCTTGATTTGATCAAGCAACGTCTTTTCATTCCTTCTGCGGCTTAAAATAAATTGCGTTAAGATGCTGTGGCAATTCTTTTGATCCCAAGAATCCTCTACTATTGATATCTGGGATATTAAATTTCTTTGCTCATCGTCATCAATCGCAGACATGATACCGGATATCCGGCTTTGCGAGTCATCCTTGTATGCCAGCGCCATCTTTCCTATCGACCTTAAACCAGCGTCACTAAAAAGATCGAGTATGTTCTGTTTGCTGATTTCAGGTAATATCTGCGGATATTGAAGCATCATTTTTATAATCTGCTGCTCAAGCCTGTCCCGCTTTTTAAACTCTGTCTGTTTGTGAAATCCGCCCAAATCATCCTTTTTGCCGACCGGCGTTGCTCTAACCTCCGCCTGAACAGCGGCTTCATCAACGCCGACACGCTCAGCAAGCTCTTTTACATACAAAGACCTCGCCACTTTGTCGGAGACGGTGGAAAGTGGTTCTTTAAGTTCTTGTACTATACGAATTTTACCTTCGTTCGAAAGCCCGTGTTTGTTGACGGCTGAGTCTATTAGAAAAGACATAATCCCTTGTGATTTGGAAGCGATTTTCATAAACGACTCATGCCCGAATTTCATAATGAAAGAGTCGGGATCATAGCCTTTGGGCAGCACGATAATACGGGCATCCACTTCTTCTCTTTTAAAGGTTCCAATACTGCGCAGCACAGCCTTAATACCGGCTTCGTCAGAATCATATACCATAACCATTCTGGCAGCATATCCTTTGAGAAGCCGGACATGCTCCGGCGTGAGTGACGTACCTAGAGTGGCGACAGTGTTTTCGATGCCGTACCGGTGAAGTGCCAAAAGATCAAAATAACCTTCGACGATATAAACCGTGTCACGCTGCCGGCAAGGTTGCTTTGCTCTGTGAATGCCGTAAAGGCTGCGGCTCTTGTTGTATAAGGGTGTCTCCGGAGAATTCAGGTATTTGGGCAGCGCATCGTCCAATACGCGCCCGCCGAAACCAACCAACTGCGTGTTCACACTGTATATCGGAAATATGATCCTGTTTCTGAAGCGGTCATAAAAACCGTCTTTGCCCTTTCTAGATACTATCAGGCCGGCTTTTTCAGCCAGAGCCGGTGCTATCTTTTTTTTTAAAAAAATATTCGTTAGGTTATCCCATCCTCCGGGCGCATATCCAAGCTTAAAATCATCTACAGATTCCTTGCTCATCCCTCGCTCTTTTAGATATTGCATGGCGGTCTTGCCTGCGGTACTGCGCAATAACGTCTGGTAATAATCCATGGCCATCTGATTGACCGCGAGCAGGCTTTCCTTCTCACTGATCCGCCTTTTTTGTTCGGGCGACATGTTTTGCACCGGTATTTCGATGCCATAACGTCTGGCAAGCACTCTGACCGCTTCAGGAAAAGAGAGTCCCTCCTGTTGCATTAAAAAGCTGAAAGCGTTCCCTCCGGTGCCGCATCCGAAACAATGGAATATCTGTTTATCCGGACTGACCGTAAAAGACGGAGTTTTTTCAGCATGAAACGGACACAGTCCTATATAATTCTTTCCCGTCTTTTTCAAAATCACCGATTCCGATACGATATCGACGATATCGGCGGTATTCTTTATTTCCGAAATTTTGTCTTCTGGGATATAAATTGTCAAAACCTCCATCACTATGGATAGGAAAGACTGACAAAAACTGGAGGATCATTCATGGGATGAAGCACTGCACATATCTTTATGCGCTCAAGTTGACGAATACTAAGAACTGGTTTTATTTGAAAGAAAGCTATCATAAAGAGACTGAACAACCGGCAACCCCTATAATTTATTTAACCGTTGATAATAATTATTTTATTTGGCTTTGTCAAGAGGGTTTTTTGAAACTTCAATGGCTGCTTTTAGACTTAAACTGCCGCTGTATAAAGCCCTGCCGATAATAACGCCGACGACACCGACGGCCTCAAGCGGCATAAGCTTTTTGATATCCTCAATCGTTGAAACGCCGCCCGAAGCAACCACAGGTATGGAAACTGCTTCAGCGATACGACGGGTCGCCTCAATATTCGGCCCGGTCTCCATTCCATCCCTATGGATATCGGTAAAATTAATAGCGGCAACACCGCAATCTTCAAAACGCCTGGCAAGATCGACGGCTTTTATCCGAGTGGTTTCGGTCCATCCTTCGATTGCAACCAAACCGTCCCGGGCATCAATACCCACAACAATTTGATCGGGAAAAGCCTTGCAGGCATCCTTGACAAATTTGGGGTTCTTGATAGCCTCGGTACCGATGATGACCCTTTTTACGCCCAGATCCAGGTACATTTTGGCTGTTTCTGCAGTGCGGATTCCGCCACCCACTTGGATATAAGCTGCTACACTTTCAATGATTCTTTGGATAGAATTCAGGTTTTTCGGGCTTTTCTCAACAGCGCCGTCAAGGTCAATCACATGAATAATTTCAGCCCCTTCATTTTCCCAGCGCTTTGCCATGGCGGCAGGATCATCTGAAAAAACCGTTTCTGACTCAAGGCGTCCCTGAAAAAGTCGCACACATTTACCGTTTTTGATATCGACTGCGGGTATAATAATCATGTTGCTGGTTGCTCGTTTCTGGTTACTGGTTGCGGGTTACGAATTGCAGGTTCAACAATCTAAAATCCAAAATCTAAAATACTTTGTCGCTGGTTAATCGATTTAAGATTTTATTCAGGTTTTTCATTCCGAACCCCAAAACCTGAAAACGATTGCAGGATATCTTCGAGGCCTGCTTGAGCCATTTCGCGAGCGGTTATCCAGCTTGCTTTTCTTTTTAAAAATGTCTCAAGACGAAGCAAGTTTTCTGATAGAGATTTTTGGGTTTCATTAAATTGACCGGACCATAACACCCGGCCGTCGGCTACACGGATCAAATGGATATCAAATGCCACCGAAGCAGGAGATTTAACCGCATAGCGGGTTCCAATGCGCTCTCTGAAACGGTAAATATATCCTGCCAAAACAGTATCGGCATTTAAAGCTTGCCCGGTCTCAACCAAAAGGGCTCGTTCCGACAAGGTGCCTGCATCGCCGTACAGCAACTTTGACAAAACCCCCTGAACCTGACCGGGCGGCACCAGTTCAAAATCGCCCTTGCTTTTTAAGGCGGAATAAAGACTTTCGCCCAGGAACTCAGGGGCACCCTCCGCCACTTCTCCGGTCATCACTACGCTGCCACACACCGGACACCTGACACTAACACCCGCTCCATAAACTGTCGCCATGTCTCTGACAGGTAGGATCAGGAGTTTTTCTATGCGGAATGGAGTATCGGACGATTCCGTAACAACTACATTAGTTTTGCAGGCTGTTAACAACAGCAGCATAACAAAAAAGTATTTATGCACTCCCATTCTCATGCCTTCTCTATTCAGAACTCTCAAATTAATGGTTCAAATCTCTGAACCCTGGTCGCCTGCGGCGGCGCCATAGGTTTATCCGCCTCAGGAGGGCGGGTAGACCTTTGAACCCTGCCTGTCCCGCCGTAGCCCGGCGAAGGCGGAAACCTCTGAACCCGTGAACGGTTACGTTTTTTTACAGCGTGCCTTTAGAGGAGCGAATCCCCGTTATCCGCTGATCATATGAAGTGGCCTGATCTAAGGCTCTGCCGGCGGCTTTATAGATAGATTCTACGATATGGTGTTCATTTTCACCGTAAAATACATTAACGTGCAGGTTCATTCCGCCCCTGGTAGCAAATGCCCTGAAAAATTCTTTGGAAAGTGACGTAAAATTATTCCCGCCGGGATCAGCCGTCTGGGGGGTATTGTAAACCAGAAAAGGGCGTTTTGACAGATCGACCGCTACCGAGCTTAAGGCATCATCCATTGGTGTAACCGCATGGCCGAAGCGCTTGATACCCTTTCGTTCGGCAAGAGCTTTATCAAAAACATTCCCCAGCACAATTCCAACATCCTCAACCGTATGGTGGAAATCAACCTCAATATCGCCCCTGGCACTGATAAACAGGTCAAAAAAACCGTGCACTGCAAATAGGGTCAGCATGTGGTCAAAAAAAGGGACCCCTGTTGATATCTCATTTTGCCCGCTACCGTCTATATTCAGCTTAATACGAATTTCGGTTTCTTTAGTCTTTCGTTCAATCTCGGATGTTCGTTCCATAATTCAATTGTTCCTTGTGTTCCTGTTTTAAATTTAAGGGCAAGGAGTTGCTGGAATAGATATGCTTAAATATACACAAGTTTTTAATTTTACTCCGATTTCATTACAAAAGTCAATATAAACATAATATAGAGCTTCACATTATTAAATCTATCTGCTACATGGTGGTCCAGAAATTGTACCCTAATCGAGCCGAAACTCGATTAGGCGTTATCAGTTAAGCGTTAATAGTTATTGGTTTGCGGATATCAGAGACAATCTGATGCACAATTGCTGATATATATAAAAACGCAATAGATTCTCCTTCCGATAACGCTTGAGGATATTAAGAAAAAAAACCTACTGAAAACAGTAGGTTATTGTTTGATTGTGGTGGAGATGAAGGGATTTGAACCCTCGACCTCGGCGTTGCGAACGCCGCGCTCTCCCAACTGAGCTACATCCCCACGAAATTATTTAATTTCAATAATATATCAAATTGATAAACGTCGGTCAATTTAAAAAAATTGACAAAACCAGATTAAGCGTATTAGGGAGCGGCCTTGACACGGTTAAAAGCCGGACGGCCTGAAGTCACCGAGGAGGAGATATGACACACAAGATTGTATTAAATGACGCGTTTAAGCGTTTTACCCTGGACCAAGACAAGATACTGCCCCCCGCGGAAACGGTTCGTCATTTCAAGGAAAAACTAAAAAAATTGGACTTAGATATTTTAGAAGAAACCGTCAGGATTGACAACGGCAGATTGGATATACCTATCTATTTCAGCAGCTGCGGCCGAGACGCACTTGCGGTTATCGGCACCAAGAAACAGATGGGAAAAGGCGCCACGCCCCTGCAGGCTGAAGCAAGCGCTGTCATGGAGCTGGCCGAAAGGTTCAGTTTTTTTAGTTTCTGCAAAAATCCTGATAATTTTTTTGTTGATACATACCGAAACCTGCAAAACAGAGCCATCCCCTTTGAATTAATCGCCCAATCGGTCCACGATGACAGTGAAGATCTCGATGCCAGCAAAAAAATCTTTGAAAACATTCCCTTAAAATGGACCAAGGCTTTTAACTTGACCCGCAATCAAGAGGTTCTGATTCCTTTTAACTGGTTTTACACTATTAATGAATTCAACGGCCCTTCGGCCGGAAACTGCGTTGAGGAGGCACTGCTTCAGGGTATTTGTGAAATTGTGGAACGGCACGTATCATCCGTAGTCAACCACAACCGGATGAAAGTGCCTGCTGTTAATCCCGATTCAGCCACAGATCCAATGGTTGTAGAAATGATAAAAAAATATCGCCGTGCCGGCATAAAGCTCTATATCTCGGACTTTTCTCTTGATATGGGTATTCCCTCCATAGGGGTCTTAGCTTATGACCCGGTGAACTTTCCGGAAAAAAGCGAAATCGTCTGGACTGCGGGGACAACCCCTGATCCTGAAAAGGCTTTGAGCAGGGCTCTTACAGAAGTTGCACAGCTGGCCGGTGATTTTAACACCAGTTCCAACTATGTAGCCAGCGGTCTTCCCAAGTTTTCATCCATAGATCAGGCCGATTTTATCATCAATCCGGAAAAACAAGTTGATATTAACGCTCTGCCACAACTTGCAGACGATAATATTAAAGTCGAAATTCAAAACTGTTTATCTGCTCTGGCAAATAAAAATATGGACGTTATCGTAGTAAACACCATGCATCCTTTGCTTGAAATACCGGCCTTTTACACTATTATTCCAGGAGCACATTTTAGAGAACGGGCCTTGGGAACCAGTGTGGGAATGTTTGCGGCCAAGCTTATCACTGAAAACCAAAATCCCGCAGATGCTATTGGCGAGCTCGAAAAGATCGAAAAGATAATACCCGGCAAGTATTATATCAGATTTTATTTAGGATACTGCCACCTTACATTGAACAATCTTGAAACAGCTCTTGAGCATTTCATGCGGGCGCTAGACATGCATCCGACCC
>JAQBHK010000153.1:0-3544 GCA_032127815.1 Desulfobacterales bacterium | reverse complement strand
ACGACTCGACCTCGCCATGGAAGCAACCAGCGACGCCCTGTGGGATTGGGACCTTGTCACCAACAAAACCTTTTTCAACCGCTGTTTCTACACCATGCTCGGTTATGAACCCTATGAATTGCCCCAGTGTTTCGATACATGGAAAACCTTGATCCATCCGGAAGATAAAAATACCACCATCAAAAAAGTCAATGAATATATTCAAAGGAAAATTGATTCATTTGAGGTCGAATACCGACTGAAAGCCAAACAGGGCGGGTGGCGCTGGATTATGGCCAGGGGCAAGGTGGTCGAGAACGACGAAAGCGGCACGCCTGTTCGCATGATCGGCACGCATGTCGATATCACTGAGCGGAAATTGAACGAAGAAGCGCTGCGAATCAGCGAGGCCCACCTGCGCGAGGAAAACGTGCGATTGCGAGCCTCTTTTAAAGGTTCTAACCAGTTTGGTGCCATTGTCGGCAAAAGCAAGACGATGCATGACGTTTATGAACTTATTTTAAAGGCCGCCGTATCCAGAGCCAATGTCATCATTTACGGGGAGTCCGGTACCGGCAAAGAGCTGGTCGCTCAAACCATTCATGATTTAAGCAGCCGCGGCGGCAAAAATTTCGTAACGGTCAATTGCGGCGCCATTCCGGACAACCTGATTGAGAGCGAATTTTTCGGGTATAAAAAAGGGGCGTTTACCGGTGCCGATGTTGATAAACCCGGTTACCTGGATTCGGCCGACGGTGGGACCCTTTTTATGGACGAAGTGGGCGAACTCGATGTGAACATGCAGGTGAAGTTACTGCGAGCCGTTGAAGGCGGAGGGTATACACCAATCGGGTGCCGGGAGATTAAAAAACCCGACATCCGCATTATTGCGGCAACCAATAGAGATTTAAAGGAAGGTGTGGAAAAAGGTCGGGTGCGTGAGGATTTTTATTACCGCATCCATATCATTCCCCTCCACCTTCCGCCCTTAAGGGACCGGAAAGAAGATATCCCGTTATTGGTCTACCATTTCCTGCAAGCCTATGGCAACAACGAGGAAATACTTTCCATTCCGGAAAATATTATAAAATCAATGCAGAAATATGATTGGCCGGGCAACGTTCGGGAACTTCAGAATGCCATACACCGCTATATTACCTTAAAGGAAATCGACTTTGGAGACGTGTCGCTATCCAAACCGGCTGATGCGGAAATCATTCCGGAAAATATAATCATCAACCATGATAAAAACTCCAAATTGCGTAATGTCATGGAGAGTCTTGAAAAACAATATATTGAACGCCTGCTGAATGAACACCAGTGGCGCAGAACCAAGGTAGCTTCAATTCTGGGTATTGACCGCAGAACTCTATTCCGCAAGATGAAAAGTTATGGGATTCCATAACCCCGACTTGAGACATATTTGTCGCATCAACAAAAATTTTTGTATTTTCAGTGAATAACCCTCTGTTTTATTTTGTTTGGGTCATTTTTGTCCCGCCTATTCAAGCCAACTTCACCTGACGCAAGTCCTTTATATACTATTTTATCATACGATTTCAAACACTTTACTTGTTTACATATTTTGGCACAGCTATTGCGTAAGAATATAGGTTTAGTGTTCATATTAATCTCTTTTTTTCAAAATAAGGGAGGATAGCAAAATGACGGTTAAAATAATCATTAAGCGATTGGTGCCGGAAAGCAAAGAGGCAACATTAAGACCGCTGCTTAAAAAGCTGAGGAATCTGGCCATGGACCAACCAGGCTACGTTACCGGTGAAACATTCAAGAGAATCGATCGTCCCGGTGAAAGCCTGGTCATCAGCACCTGGCAGTCCATGGACGACTGGCGCAAATGGTTGCTCAGTGAGGAAAGATCCGAAACTCAGGAGAAGATCGATTATTTACTTGGAGAAAAAACCGAGTATGAAATTTATTCTTTTGATTAGGGTTTGAACTGCAAATTGGTAGGATGAAAGGAATTTATAATGGGAATCATCGAAGACAAGATCAAGGATCTCAAGGAGCGCCAAGCCAAGATTTTGCAGATGGGCGGTGAGAAGGCGGTTGCCAAACAGCGCGATCAAGGCAAGCTGAACGCCCGGGAGCGTTTAGATGTTTTGTTCGATCCGGGAACGTTTCGAGAAATAGATATGTTTGTGAGCCACCGTTGTGTACACTTCGGCATGGAGAAGATCGAGGTGACTTCCGACGGCGTTGTGACCGGTCACGGCCTTGTGGACTCAAGGCCGGTCTTTGCGTTTGCCCAGGATTTTACGGCCCGCGCCGGCACCTTGGGGGAAATGCATTCCAAGAAAATCTGTAAGATCATGGACCTGGCCTTAAAGGCCGGGGTTCCGTTTGTCGGCATGAACGATTCCGGCGGCGCGCGGATTCAGGAAGGGGTTGACGCCCTTTCGGGATACGGGCAGATTTTTTATCGCAACTCGTCTGCTTCAGGAGTCATACCGCAGATTTCGGCGATCATGGGACCGACGGCCGGCGGGGCGGTCTATTCTCCGGCCATGACCGACTGGGTGTTTATGGTCAAAAACACCAGCTATATGTTCATCACCGGTCCGGACGTTATCAAGTCGGTTACCGGCGAAGAGATAACCTTTGAAGAGCTCGGCGGCGCCATGACCCATAATGAAAAAAGCGGGGTGGCGCATTTTGCCTGTGAGAACGATACAGATGCCATCAACCGGATCAAAATACTGCTTTCGTACCTGCCCGCAAACAACATGGAAGATCCTCCCATTGTGAATACCGGTGATGATCCCAAGCGGATGGATGCGGCTCTTGATTCAATCATTCCGGACAATCCCAACCAGTCCTACGACATGAAAGCCGTTATTCGTTTGATAGTGGATAACGGTGATTTTTTTGAACCCCATGAGTACTTTGCCCAGAACATTATCATATGTTTTGCCAGGCTGAACGGCAGAAGCATCGGCATTATCGCCAACCAGCCCCAGGTTATGGCCGGATGCCTCGATATTAATGCGTCCGACAAGGCTACCCGTTTTATTCGTTTTTGCGATGCATTTAACATTCCGATGCTGACCATAGCGGACGTGCCCGGCTATCTGCCCGGCAGCCAGCAGGAATGGAGCGGCATTATCCGGCACGGAGCCAAGCTTTTATGGTGCTATTCCGAGGCGACGGTTCCCAAATTGCTGCTGGTTACCCGTAAAGACTACGGCGGATCTTACCTGGCGATGTGCTCCAAAGACTTGGGTGCCGACATGGCCTTTGCCTGGCCCGGCGCTGAAATTGCGGTGATGGGTGCCTCGGGAGCCTGCAACATTATTCATCGACGAGCCATCACCGGGGCTGAAGATCCAGCTGCCAAACGCACCGAATTGATCAAGGAATACGAGAATCTTTTCTCAAACCCATACTGTGCCGCCAGCCGGGGCTATATTGACGCCGTGATCGTACCGAGTGAAACCCGCCCGCGTCTGATCGATGCCTTAGAGATCATGTGCAGCAAGCGGGAGATGCTTCCGGCCAAAAAACATGGCAATATACCGGTATAACTGACGGTTACGGTTTGCGG
>JAQBHK010000152.1:0-7577 GCA_032127815.1 Desulfobacterales bacterium | reverse complement strand
GAGGTTAAAGAGAGCTGGAGCTAACAGCTTAAAGATATTTAATTACATAAACCCACCTGTTTTTTTGCGATGGAGGATCCATAAATGAAATTTTTTGGTTCAAACCGGAAACGCTTTTCGGTTTCAGTACATTTCTGGGTGCTTTTTTCTTTGTTTTTTTCCGAAAGTGCTTTGGCGGCGGGCGGCGGCATAACAGTGATGCCCGATGAGTCCTTATTCATTCAGATCGTCAATTTTCTTTTTTTAATTTGGATTTTAAATGTTCTCTTGTATCGGCCGATCCGTAACATACTGATTCAAAGAAAAGAAAAGCGTAGCAACCTGGAGCAAAATATCGAAACCTTAAGCAGTGATGCCCATGAAAAAGAGAGTGAATTTTCTACGGGCATTAAAGACGCCAGAGCCAGAGGAATGAAGGAGAAAGAGGCCTTGATGCAAGCTGCTGCAGACGAGGAAAAAGAGGTTATCGAAAAAATAAATAAGAAAGCGCAGGCTGACCTTGCTGAGGTACGTAAAAAAATTGCAAAAGATGCTGAAGCCGTCAGGGCATCCCTGCAGCAAGAGATTGATGCGTTTGCAGAAGCGATTGGTGAAAAAATTATAGGGAGGGCTATTTGATGAACTTGATAACGGTAAAATGGCCTGGAATAAACCGCAAGCACCGGATCGTTAAAAAAGGATCGCTGGTGATAGGTATTACGACCCTTGCTCTTTTTTGCGTTGTCGGTATTGTTTTGGCATCGTCAGGCGAAGCAGGCGGAACCATAGGATGGGTAGCGACCGATACGTACCGCGTGATGAATTTTACTGTTTTGGCCGTCGCTCTTTTTTTGGTTATGCGCAAACCGGTATCTCAGGCTCTGAACGCACGCATTAACGGGATCGAAGAGCAGCTGGGTGAATTGGAAACCAAAAAAAAGGAAGCCGAGAAGCAACTGGCAGCCTATAATGAAAAGTTTGCAACACTGGAGCAGGAGGCCGATAAGCTGATTGGCGAGTATATCCGGCAGGGTAATGAAGCCAGGGAGAGGATTCTTGCAGAGGCGCAGGCTGCTGCCGAAAAACTAGAAGAACAGGCCCGCCGTAATATTGAACATGAGTTCAAGCAGACCAAATTAAAATTGCAGGAAGAGGTACTCGCAAAGGCACTTGCAAAAGCTGAAGAGCTTATCAAAAGTAAAATTACGGCCCAAGATCATGAAAAACTGGTAGAAGAATATTTAGAGAAGGTGGTGGCATAGTGAAGAATCTAAAGGTAGCACGGCGTTATGCTAAAGCACTTTTACTTATCGGCAAAGAAGATGGCCAGGCGGAAGCCTACAGAGAAGAACTGGACGGATTTACAAGCCTGATGACCAGAGAAAAGGAACTTGAACAGGCAATTTGCAATCCTTTGTACAGCGCTTCAGAACGCAAAAAAGTACTGCATACGGTCGTTGATAAGGTCAATGTTTCCAAGGTTATGAGCTCTTTTCTCCTTTTGCTGTTTGACAAGGGGCGCTTTGGATCTTTGAGTAATATCAATGACTTTTATCAAAAACTGGCGGATGAGCTAAAAGGCGTACTGCGTGCCAGTCTGGTTTCGGCTACGGAACTTTCATCCGAGATCGTTGAAAAGATTCGTACAACCCTGTCTAAAAAGACAGGTAAAGATATTATCCTGAATGTAGAGCAGGACCTCGGCCTTATCGGAGGGATCGTTACCAGAATAGGGGATTTGGTTTTGGACGGTAGTATCAAAACACAATTACTCAATATGAGGGAATCATTAAAAAGGGGTGAGAGTGTATAATGGAACTAAGAGCTGAAGAAATAAGTCAAATTATCAAAGAGCAGATTACGGATTACGACAAGAAAATAGAGTTGAGCGAAACTGGGACGGTCTTGTCGGTGGGTGATGGTATTGCCAGAGTATATGGCCTGGAAAAGGTCATGGCCCTGGAGCTGGTTGAATTTCCAGGCGGCATTCTGGGGCTCGTATTGAACCTCGAAGAGGATAATGTCGGTATTGCCATCATGGGCGAGGACATTCACATCAAAGAGGGAGATATTGTTAAACGCACGCGCAATATCGCTCAGGTTCCGGTCGGGAAGGTCGTGCTGGGCCGCGTTCTTTCGGCGGTGGGTGAACCGTTGGACGGCAAAGGGCCGGTCGAGACCAAAGAATTCAGAAGGGTCGAAATGGTTGCGCCCGGTGTTATTGACCGTAAAAGCGTACACGAACCTTGTTATACCGGGTTAAAGGCCATTGACTCCATGACGCCGGTGGGACGGGGACAACGCGAGCTGATCATCGGTGACCGTCAGATCGGTAAAACCGCGGTGGCCATTGATGCCATTTTAGCCCAGAAGGAGACGGACATTTACTGCATTTACGTGGCCACCGGTCAGAAAAAGTCTACGGTTGCCCAGGTCCATGCAATTCTGGAAAAAGAAGGTGCCATGGAATATACGACCATCATAGCCGCATGTGCCAGTGATCCGGCCACATTGCAGTATGTTGCTCCTTACGCCGGATGTGCCATGGGCGAATATTTCCGGGACAACAAAATGCACGCGCTGATTATCTATGACGACCTTTCCAAACAGGCGGCGGCCTACCGGCAGGTTTCCCTCCTCTTGAGACGCCCGCCCGGTCGTGAAGCCTATCCGGGCGACATTTTTTATAACCACTCGCGCCTGCTTGAACGTTCTTCCAAACTGAACGATAAACTCGGCGCCGGTTCTTTGACGGCCCTGCCGATTATTGAAACCCAGGCCGGCGATGTGTCCGCCTATATTCCGACCAATGTTATTTCGATTACCGACGGCCAGATTTATCTTGAGCCCGCTCTTTTCTTTGCCGGTGTTCGTCCGGCGATTAATGTGGGACTGTCGGTTTCGCGCGTCGGAGGCGCCGCCCAGGTCAAGGCCATGAAGCAGGTGGCCGGTACTCTGCGCCTCGATATGGCCCAATATCGTGAGCTTGAAGCCTTTGCCGCCTTTGGCAGTGACCTGGATAAATCCACCCAGCAGCAATTGACACGCGGCGCGCGACTGGTAGAAATTCTAAAGCAGCCCCAGTATCAACCGCTGAGCATGGAAAAGCAGGTATCCCTTCTGTTTGCCGGAACCAGAGGTTTTCTCGACAAATACCCGGTGGATGTACTGGCCAAATATGAGGCCGGGCTGTACCCGTTTCTCGAAGACAGATATCCGCAGATTTTTGAAGGCCTTAAGGAGAAGCAGGAAATTACCAAGGAAATTGAAACGCAGATGACCGAGGCCCTGGAAGCTTACGACGCGGAATTTAAAGACACCATTTAGTCAGTAAATCGTCATTTGTTGATTGATGGGTTAATGGTTGAATTACAGACAGCCAATCAATAAATAACTTTAAATATAAGGTTTTAAGTATATGGCGACTTTAAAGGATATAAAACTAAAAATAGTAGGGGTTAAAAAGACCCAGCAGATTACCAAGGCCATGAACATGGTCGCAGCTTCCAAGTTGCGCGGAGCTCAGTCAAGCATGGAAGGTTTTCGCCCATATGCGAGCAAGTTTTCCGAAGTTTTGAAAAGTCTGGCGGAAAAAGCCGGCGAGGAGACTAACCCCTTGCTGGAGGCGCGCGAGGAGGTCAAAAAGGTACATCTGGTTTTGTGTACTTCTGACAGAGGTTTGTGCGGTGGTTTCAATATAAACCTTATTACCAAGGCCGAGCAGTTCATTAAAGCAAAAAATGAGCAAAACATCGATGTTTCGGTTACGAATTTTGGTAAGAAAGGCCGCGACCGGTGCCGTAAAAAGGGGTTTGAAATCCAAAGCGAGCATTTGGGAGTCGTTGGAAGCAGGTTCGGGTTCAACATAGCTTCAACAGTCGGGCAAACGCTGATTGAGGGTTTTCTCAACAAGACCTATGATGAGGTCCATATTGTATATGCTGAGTTTGTCAGCATGGCAAGACAGACTCCGGTATTAAGTCAGATGCTGCCGATCATGCCGATTGCATCGATGGAGGATGAACCTGAAGAAGATAAAAAACCTTATTTGGCGGAGCATATTTGTGAGCCGTCTCCCCCTGAGCTGCTGGGTGATTTGCTTCCCAGAAACGTTTATGTCCAGCTTTACAGTGCTTTGCTGGAGACGTCGACCAGTGAGCATGCGGCACGTATGGCGGCTATGAATAACGCCACCAAAGCCTGCAAAGATATAATCGGAAACCTGACTCTGGTGTACAACAAGGCTCGACAGGCGGCCATCACCGCCGAACTGATGGATATCGTCGGTGGCGCCGAGGCTCTCAAGGGTTAAATTAAAATAAAATACCGCATTTATATAGGAGGTCTTTAGATGGGAGAAAATATAGGTAAGATCACGCAGGTAATGGGGCCTGTTGTCGATGTGGAGTTTGAGCAGGGCAATTTGCCGACGATCTATACGGCATTGACGATCACCAACCCCTCCATCAACGATGAGCCGGACAATCTTGTTGTCGAGGTTGCTCAGCATTTGGGTGACAATGTGGTTCGCACCATCGCCATGGATGTAACCGACGGTCTGGTTCGGGGACAGATAGTGAAAGATACCGGCAACGAGATCATGATGCCGGTCGGTGCAGCCGGTCTGGGCCGCGTTCTCAACGTCGTCGGCAGACCGGTGGACGGACTCGGTCCGGTAAGCCAGGAAAAAATGATGCCGATTCACCGTCAAGCACCGAAATTTACCGAGCAGGACGTTACCGTACGTGTTCTTGAAACCGGTGTTAAGGTTATCGACCTTTTGGTACCGTTTCCCAGGGGCGGCAAGATGGGGATGTTCGGCGGCGCCGGCGTTGGTAAAACTGTTATCATGATGGAACTGGTGCACAACATCGCCATGCAGCACGGTGGTATTTCCGTGTTTGCCGGTGTGGGGGAACGCACCCGTGAAGGTAACGACCTCTGCCATGAGATGAAGGATTCCGGAGTTCTGCCCAAGGCAGCTTTGATTTACGGTCAGATGACCGAGCCTCCCGGCGCCCGTGCGCGTGTGGCACTTTCCGCCCTCACGGCCGCTGAATATTTTAGGGATGTGGAAGGACAGGACGTTCTGATTTTTATTGATAACATCTTCCGTTTTACCCAGGCCGGATCGGAAGTTTCCGCTCTGCTGGGCCGGATGCCGTCTGCGGTCGGTTACCAGCCGACCCTGGCTGTGGACCTTGGTGAACTCCAGGAACGGATTACATCAACGGACAAAGGCTCGATTACGGCGGTTCAGTGCGTATACGTCCCGGCCGACGACTTGACCGACCCGGCTCCGGCAACAACCTTTGCCCACCTTGACGGTACCGTTGTTCTGTCACGCCAGATCGTTGAGCTTGGAATTTACCCGGCGGTGGACCCTCTGGATTCAACTTCCCGCATTCTTGATGCAGCTTATATAGGAGATGAACACTATCTGGTTGCGCGCCGGGTGCAAATGATCCTGCAAAAATACAAGGAACTCCAGGACATTATCGCTATTCTGGGTATGGAAGAATTGGCGGAAGAAGATAAGGTAACCGTGGGACGCGCGCGCAGAATTCAGCGTTTTCTGTCGCAGCCCTTCCATGTTGCCGAAGCTTTTACGGGCAAAAGCGGCAGCTATGTTAAAATTGAAGATACTGTCCGCGCCTTCAAAGAGATTTGTGACGGCAAACACGACGATATCCCGGAGCAGGCGTTTTATATGGTCGGAGGCATTGAAGAGGTGCTGGAGAAAGCCGGAGTAATGGCTGCAGCTTAATCTTCTTAAAAGATAATAAGGTTATATTATGGCTGAAAAGATTAAATTAGAAGTCGTCACCCCTGAAAAATATGTGGTTGACGAAGAAGTTGACATTGTAGTGGCACCCGGTGTTGTCGGGGAATTTGGCGTGCTTATCGGCCACACCCCCTTTCTGACCACCCTTAAAACGGGAACTGTTCGCTATACGGATGCAAACGGAAAAGAAAGATTCGTTTTTGTAAGCGGCGGATTTGCGGAAGCGCTGCCTGACAAGGTGACAGTGCTGGCAGATTCGGCTGAAAGACGGCGCGATATTGACGTGGCGCGTGCCAAAGCCGCCCAGCAGCGCGCTATGGATCGTTTGGCCCAGGAAAAAGCCGAAGACATCGATTTTTTAAGGGCCAAATTAGCCTTGGAAAGAGCTATAAGTCGTCTTAATCTTGCTGGTGCGAAATAATTGTAGTCACTATTTTACGAATCTTACTTTGATCAACGGCATTTCTCACTGCAAATGGGAAGTGATCATTAACGATGCTTTATAAGGGTGGACCAAGCAGATGGTTTGCCCTTATTTTTTTGAACTGAAACTGTGAGCGCATTCCCCACAGCTTGACTTCGACGAATTCGTTCGCGTCCCGGCAGGGAGCTCCAAACCTGTTCTATTCTGCTACAAAGACACCAAGGCACGAAGACAAAAAAATCGAATATTTACTTTGTGTCCTGGTGACTTCGCGGCAAATATTTTTTAGTTCCCCGCTTTAGCTTCAATGCAGATGAGGTCATTGTTACACTGCCAATGGGCGGCCCCGCTTTTGGGGTTTATCCGGGGCGGGGAATATATCTTGACTTTAGATTATATCAAAGATTATATTAAACGAAGCTATCATGAGGTGCAAGATTGGATCACGAAAAAATTTTGAGACAGTTTGATGAAATAGAAAATAAAGTTGGGAAATTGATTGATGTTTGCAAGTCGCTTGAGGCGACCAACTTGGAATTCAAGACTAAAATTGAGAGGTTAGAGGAAGAGCTTCAAGGTAAGGTTGAGACCGAAAACAATTATCAGGAAGAAAGGGCCTTGATCAGGTCAAAGGTTGATAGCCTTTTGACCAGGTTGGAGGATCTTACAGAAACTGAGTAGAGGCCATAAAGTACGGAGTGAAAAGGTAGAGTACTTAATCATTGGAACAACTTGTAACAATAGAGCTTTTTGGACAACCGTATACGTTTAAGACCGAATCAGACGTTGCCGATGCTAAAGAGGTTGCTGATTATTTGGTCAAAGAAGTCACTAAGATTGAAACTCAACATTCGAGCAAATTACCAAGTGTAACAAAATTAGCCACTTTGATTTTAGCAGCATTGAATATAGCTAATGAAAATATTGAGCTTAAAAATAAACATTTGTTTTTGTTGAGAGATATTTCTAAACGTTCCGCAAATCTTGTCAATAAATTAGATGCTGCTGCAAGAGGTTAAAGATTTTTACAAGTTGATGCCTGAAATCTGATTAGTTGAATTGCTGCCAGCTCCTACCTCACTGTATGGACCCTGGATAAAAGCAGATGCTTTCTGTTATCCTCGCGGGATAAGGTGCGATTTTGAAAGTATTTGAATTTTGGTTGAATTGGGTGTGACCCCTGTCGTGTTTGTGATTGGAAGATGTTCTTTGACCCAACATTTATTGAAGGGGAGCTTTCCCTGATTTTGGTGAGCATGTTCTGCTTGCACAGAAAAGCCTAAAGAAATCAAAAGGCGCCCACCTAGTTATTTATGGTTCAAAGACCTGCCAACACGGCATTATGGCGGGGGTCCTGCTCAATCCAGACTTTCAAAAAACGCAGACATA
>JAQBHK010000151.1:0-4688 GCA_032127815.1 Desulfobacterales bacterium | reverse complement strand
GGTCAGTGGTCAGTGGTCAGTGGTCAGTTTTTATAGTATTTACAAGTATTTAGGTCAAGCAGAAAATTATAAAAGATTCGTTTATATACTACAGCTTTTTTCATGCTTTGCGACGGACAACTGACAACTATCACTTAACATTGCCAATTTTCCTAAAAGTACCGTTATTCGGCTAAGAGGACGATGACCAGCGCTTCTAAAACCGTCAGCTATAATATAAAAACCGCAATTCATCAGGGCTTGGGGGCGGCATGGCCCATCTGTCTTGGGTATGTTCCCATTGGGCTTGCGTTTGGCGTACTGGCCGAAAAGGCCGGGTTGAACTCTCTTGAAATCGCACTGATGTCTATTTTTGTATTTGCCGGAAGCTCCCAGTTTATTGCCGTATCGATGCTTGCAGCCGGAGCGTCGGCCGCTGCTATTATTCTGACAACATTTGCAGTCAATCTAAGACACCTGCTGATGAGTTCCTCCCTGGCGGTCTTTCTGACCAAAGCAACAAGGAAAAAAATTGCACTATTTGCCTACGGGGTTACCGACGAGAGCTTTGCCGTGAATCATGCCAGGTTCAGCCAGAACGCCTGGGACCTGAATCGGGCTCTGGTCGTTAATCATGCCGCCAATATCACATGGATTGCAAGTACCATCATCGGTGGATTCAGCGGCCGTTTCATTCCTGCCGGTGCTTTCGGTATCGACTACGCCCTCATCGCCATGTTCATCTGCCTTTTAATTTTTCAGCTCAAAGGTCGCCTGTATGTGATCACGGCCGTCATAGCCGGCGCCTTGGCAGTGGCCCTATCACTGGCGATTCCCGGCAATTCATATATATCGTTATTGCATCGATGCTTGCCGCAACATTAGGCCTCGGCATCAGGAAATGGAACACGTCCCGAAAGCATTAGGGACTTGCAAAGATAAATTATGGTCCAGCCTGAATATTTATTGTTAATTATTGGAATGGGGCTTGTTACCTACCTGCCGCGCTGGGTGCCGCTTTTTTTTCTGTCCAGACGTGAACTCCCGGCATGGTTTGTCGAATGGCTTGATCTAATCCCGGCAGCTATCCTCAGCGCACTCCTTTTGCCGGAACTGGTTACAACGGGTGATCCCAGGCACATGGAACTCTGGCAGCCGGAACTTTTGGTAGCCGTGCCCACCTTTATTTTTGCCCTGAGGACAAGATCCCTGGGCGGTACTGTTGTTGTGGGAATGGCGCTGTTCTGGCTGACCGGCAAGGTTATGTAAAACCCTATTAAGCCTATGTCCAATAAACAAAAACGAAAAATAAAAAAAAAGCGCATCTATTCAAAAAAAACACCGGGCAAAAAACATTCGGTATCAATATTGGATCTCAATCGCTTGGAGTTTCACCGCAATGCCTTAGCGCTTATGCCGGATCCGGCAGACAAGCGACCCGGTATTGCCATGCGAGTCGATGCCCCCAACGGCCAACTGGATCATCGATCATGCAACTGCAGCACCGCTAAATCGAAAACATGCTCCCATCTTAAAGAACTGTCGCATATGGCCCTGGCTTTGCAGGAAAAGCTGGAGGGTACCTCGCTGATGGAGGATTTTAAATCCGGCATATGGTATCGTCTTGCAGGTATTATGGCGGATGGAGGCCGTGAGACATTGGAAACGATCCGTTTAACAGCCTCTTGGTATCATAAAAAAAAGGCCATAGAAGTACTCAACAGTCACGGCGAACGGATTCTCAAATATTTTTCGCAAATCCCTGACAGCTCCCGGTTTTTGGAAAGGTGCACAGTTGCACCGGAAGATAGCGATGTGCCAACCCGAGCTATGGTTATTCAAAGACTCTCTTTGCTGACCATGACTGAAGATGAGAGGAAATTAGTTACCCTGGGAATGAAAACACGGCGACAAGCTCTGGAAGAAAATTTTTGGTATAGATTTGCTTATCACTGCTACCGGGAATACGCATCTGACGGGTGCACCTTTCACGCGTCCATTGAGGAAAAAAGCGGCGCTTTTGTCGTTGCCTGCAAGAACCCGGACCGCCAAAATGTTTTTTCAATGGAAGTCCCGCGGGAAAAAGTAAAACGTGTACTGTGCGGCTTTGAAAAGATACTGACCAATCACCATGGTTTGACGATTCATCCGATTCCACTCGATACAATTTTCGACGTGAAGCTCAATGACGCTCTAGATGTCGAGATCCGACCTCTGCTCCGGCTTATCCAGAAAAACGGCGAGTTTAATTTTTTTGACCGCGAAGACCTGACGCGCTATCAATACGGGGATCTGATCTATATCAAGGAGCTTGGCATTCTTGCCGAAGACCAATATCCGAAAGCACCGCCTGAAAAATTTAGAGAACCGATCAAAACAGTCATCAAAAAAAGCCAGGTTCCGAGTTTTCTTGAAGAGTTTAAAAAAGACCTGAATAAAGACCTTTATCGGGTCGATGAAAAAATTCAACGTTTAAAGATATTTAATCGGTTTGAGAAGATAGAAATCTCGCCGGAGGCTATTGACAGGGACTGGTGCTGGCTGTCGGTCAACTATGGTACCGGAAATCAATCGGTTTCACTTGTTGAAATACTGCGTGCAAGACAAAAAGGGGAGCGGTTCATAGGCACAGACAACGGGTGGGTGGATTGCCAGTCCCCGGATTTTGATCCGTTGGGAGGACTATTCGATACCGTATCCGTTGATCGCTATGCAGATACGTCTGAGCAAATTAAGCTCAGGCGGTCGGATATTTTCCGGATTTTTGCATCCGGCGAAAAGTCACTTTCACTCACCGGCGATAAAGATCGTGTCGATGTCCTAAAAAAAATGCTCAAACTCAAGCCCTCAACTCCGCTTCCGCAAGTCAAAGGGATGATCTCAGCGCTGAGAGCATATCAGACAATCGGTGTCGAGTGGCTGTGGTTTTTATTTGAAAACGGATTCGGCGGGTTGCTTTGTGATGATATGGGACTCGGCAAAACCCATCAGATTATGGCCTTGATGCTGTGCCTTATGGATCAGAAAAAAACAACCCAACCTTTTCTGGTGGTCAGCCCCACTACGGTAATCAGTCATTGGCACAGAAAAATCCAGGAGCACGCGCCCGGGTTAAAGCCGGCAATCTATCACGGCGATCAACGCGATTTTAAGACATCTCTTGATGAAGGTAATGTTGTATTGACCTCCTACGGAGTTTTACGAAGGGATGTGGATAAATTCAAAGATGTTTCCTTCATCATCGCGGTCTTTGACGAAATCCAGCACATTAAAAATCCGGATACCCAGGCCTATAAGGCGGCGGAAGCCGTCAGGTCGCAAATAAAGCTCGGTCTCACCGGGACACCTATTGAAAATACCCTCAGTGAACTCAAGGCCCTTATGGATCTGACCGTTCCGGGTTACCTTGGAACTTCAAAAAATTTTTTTGCCCGCTATATTCAACCGATTGAAGAAAATCTTAACAATTCCAGGCGTAAAGAACTCAGCCGCCTGATATCACCGTTTACCTTGCGACGGCTCAAAAAAACCGTTTTAACGGAATTGCCGGACAAGATCGAAGACCTCCGAACCTGCACGCTGAGCCAAGATCAGGTAAAGCTATACCGGGACGCCATCGACTCAAGGGCGGCCGGTTTGCTGGATGTCCTCGAAAATAAAGAGGAACCGCTGCCGTATATGCACATCTTTGCGTTGCTCAACCTGCTAAAGCAGATATGCAACCATCCGGCCCTGGTTGAAAAAAACGTAAGCAGCTACATGCAGTACCGGTCCGGCAAATGGGACCTGTTTACGGAACTTTTGGCTGAAAGCTTGGATAGCGGCCAGAAAGTAGTGGTCTTCAGTCAGTATCTGGGAATGATAGAGATCATAAAAAACCATCTTCAGTCGCAGAATGTGCCGTTTGTAAGTCTCACCGGTGCCAGCCGAAACCGTGGGCAGATTATCTCCCGTTTTAACGACGACCCGGATTGTCGCATGTTTGTGGGCAGTCTCAAGGCCGGGGGAACCGGTATTGATCTGGTTGCCGCCTCGGTGGTGATTCATTATGATCGCTGGTGGAACGCCGCCAGGGAAGACCAGGCCAGCGACAGGGTCCACAGAATCGGCCAAACACGCGGTGTGCAAATTTTCAAACTGGTTACGGAAGGGACTCTGGAAGAAAAGATTGCCGCCATCATTGACAAGAAGCGCAACCTCATGGACACCATCCTGCAGGAAGATAACCCGCATCAACTCAAAACCTTTTCAAGAGACGAACTCATCGACATGCTGACCATGCCCGGGTCAGGTTGAATTTAGCCATTACATATATTCGACGCATGCCGAAACCTGCGCAGCACGCCGATTATATGGATGAAAACCCTTACGGATTCATCAAATCAATCCTGTATAATCCTGTCCATTTTTTTCCCTCCCTCTGGCCAGTTCTGCTGTTTTCGGTATGATCGGTTGAGGTACACATTAGGTATTACCATGCGTTAGAGGATTTTGCAGCACCTGACCTATAGCAGTTATCCACTGCTTCTTGTTGCCGATTCCGTTTCCGAATCTCGTATTGACTCGTTTTTTTCTCCGGTGTAAGCTCAGGTAAGGAAGCTTCACTTTTTGCAATCCCTGATTGGTCCAAAATATAACAAAAGGGATTCACAGATGGAAACATTAAAATTGTATCAAGGCGCTGAACCGGACGTCCTAACGGGCGCCGG
>JAQBHK010000150.1:0-7541 GCA_032127815.1 Desulfobacterales bacterium | reverse complement strand
AAACCGTTTCCAGGACCTCAAAAACATACCCTAAAGTCTGATGAAAATACTCGATCCTCCCGTTGATATTAATGGCACGCAGCAGCAGCTTTTCAGCTTCTTTTATCGAACTTTTGTCATTCAAATACGTAAGAGAGAGTGCCGTGGCGTAAATGGCGATAGGATCGTTGGGATCTTTTGAAAGCCTTTCTTTGTATTTATCCAGCACCCCTTGAATATTATTAAAAGCAGCCGCGCATTTTATTTTGCCCCGGTGTGCTTCCACAATGAAATCATCATATGCAATCAATTCTGCAAAAATTTTATTGGCAGAAGAAATTTCACCCAAGTGGTACAAAAACTCTCCTGACGCAATCGATTTGCGTATGAAACCGGCACGGGCCAGATTGCTTATGTTATCCTCATAAGGCCTTTGCGCTATTTCAGCTTCATACAGGTCCAGGGCCTGACGGAATCTTTCTTCCTGGTATAAAATTTCAGCTAAAGACAGCCTGGCGGCGGATGTCTGGGTGTTTACAACTTTAAACTGCTCCAAGGTTTGATAGTATACCGCTTTGGCCTGGGGCCACTGATTGATACTGTAAAACAGGTCCCCTATACGGTTTAAGGCTCCCATGGACAAAAGTGGATTTTCCCGGCGATGTTTATCTGCAAAATTTCGCAAATAGTTTATTTTTTCTTCAATCTTTTTATCCTCGATCTTGGCCAGCGTGAGTTGCAGTATGCGTTCCACCGCCACATCCGACCAGGCACTGACGTCAGGATATTTTTTTATCACAGCTATATAGGCGGAGTAGATCTCATCCGGGGTTCCGATTTTGCCAAAAATATCCACCTTTAAGATCATGGCTTCGGCCGCCTGAGACCTTGCTGACGGATAGTCGGCGATAACCGCGTCAAGCAGGTTGACAGCTTTAAAAAGAGAGGCCGGATCCCTGCCGGCTATAGAGAGCAGCCGGGCGCGTTCGATATCTGCCCTGGCTTTTATTTGAGGATGCCGGGTGCCGGCGATTTTATCGAGTTGAGCCATGCCTGTCTGTATCACTGCGAACCGCTTTGACTCATCTTTTTCAAATTTTAAACGTTCGCCGGTATCGATCATAATCAATTCAATTAAGGCAAGGTCGGCTTCCGGCTGCATATCGCCGTAGTCTTGACTTGCAACCTTAAAGGCCAAACCGGCCAAGACCGGCATATTCAGTTTTCTATAAATTTTTCCAATTTCAAAGGCGGCCTTAGCCCCCAAAGGTCTCACATTTTCATACCTTTCTAAAACTTTGTAATATGCAAGCAGGGTCAGGTACGGATCCGGAGGGATCTTTACGGAAAGTTTCTCGGCCAGCGCCAGCTGCTGTTCGGGGCTCTCCTTTGCAGGTATGAATCCCTCTGCCGGTATGGACCAACAATTGTTAACACCACCCTTGTCTGACAAAAAAAACAGCCTGGGACCGGACAGTTGAGGCTGAAAAGCCGAAAAAGTAAATAAAGTCAAGGGATAAGGTCTAAGATGCTCGTCTTCAACTTTTATCCTGTATATGCTTGAATTGTCATTTTGGGTAAGCCGGCCGTCTTGGTCGGTATCAGCGGCAATACGGGAAAAGTAAACATGGCGGCTGTCAGACGACCATTCAGGAAAGCCGTCCATGTAGGGTCCTGTGGTCAGGCTATGTACATTTTTATCTTTTAAATCAAATACAAAGATGTCTCCGGCCGGATCATTCCGGTAAGTCACAAAGGCAAGCTGCCTGCCGTCGGGCGCCATCGCCGGAAAAGAGCCGTCACCCCCGGTATTTAACAGCACGGGAGTTTTGTCTTTACCGTTAAGGTCCAGAACTGCCAGCCGTCTGGTTTCATCGAAGGGACCGGCCTGATGAAAATAAAGCTTATGGCCGTCTTTAGAAAAACAGGGTCCGCCGTCTGCGGTATCCCTTCCGGTCAGGCGTACGGCTCCTGATTCTTTTGATTTAAGATCAAGCAAATATATGTCGCCTTTGACATCATCGGCCGTGCCGGTGAACGCAATAAACCTGCCGTCAGGAGAAAAAGCCGGTGAGGACTCCGGCGCAGGGTCAGAGGTTAATCTTTGCGGCAGCACAACAACGCCAGGATCAGCAGAACGCAGCCAGAGGTCTGTAAAGTTTTCGCGGCCCGAAGTATAAACCATCCATTTGCCGTCATCGGAAACCGCGGCATACAGGACCGGATCAGTCTCGGAAGTTATTTGTTCAGGTTTGTTTACGGGCAAGCTCCGGGGTCCGGCGTTTTTTAATCCTGCCAGGCAAAAAGAGGACCAGAGTGCTCCCGCAGCAACAAACAACATGATGAGAAAAATTTTTCTGATAAATATTTTTGCTGGTGTCATTTTTTCACCGTCCAGGTGCCGTCGGGTTGCTGAACTTTTTCACCGGGCAGGGCATTTTCAGTGTTGAGCTTGCCGAATATCCGGCGGATTTGGAGCATATCGGCTTCCGTCAGATTTTCATTCATATAAATAACCCGGTGCATAACCAGTTCTCTTGATTTGTTGATCTGTGAAATTACGTATTTGAATTCTTCCGGCTTGAATCGCTCTGAAAAATCTTTAAGGCTTGCGGGGACATCATCTTTTTCCATTTGGAAAATTTCAACCAACCCGGTGCTGTTTTCTCCGGCCCAGCCCAACTGCTTGAACGTTTGCAGGTCATCGGCGTGAAAACTTAAAGCCTGCATGGCTGTTACGGCATCCTTGTGCTCCTGACTGTGTTTGGGCGGCGGTTGGATGCGTCCCCGGGAGTCGACCCCCCTGACAGAGGCAACCAGAAGCATCTCTCTGTCAAGTGCGTTGTAAGTACCAAGAACCTGATTTTCAAGAGCCGTGCGTTCGCTCATTACTTCGACCTTAACTTCAGCCAGGGTACACCCGGCCATAAAAATCAAGATAACTCCGATTAATGCTCTCATGGCTTCCTCTTTTGTTTTGATGAATTCTTAAAATACAGAATTTATCACGTTGCAGGTGTTAGGTTGTAATTATACACATTTACCACATTGCTTTTCAGAGCTTACCTAGAAGTTGAGGTTTGAAATTTCAAATGTTTACCGCCTTTGCTAATTTTGATGCCGTTTGCCGCACAGATTTTCAGGACTTCAACAATCGGATCAAGACTTGCAAGGTGTTCGGCATAATTGTCAAGCCCGGTCACATTGGCAATATTCAGCCGCCTGAGACTCGGTATGGCCACAGCAACACCTTGCGCATCTACTTCACCCTCCATAGAGAGACTGCCGTCCTTAACGTAAACATTAATCCAGCGTGGAGAGCCCAATCGCAAAAGTTGACGCTGGGATACAATGGCTTCATTGCTCTCGGAAGGATCCAGCGCATAAAGAAATCTTTCAAGAGAGCGGGTACCTATACGGCTCAGATTAAGATCCATCTGAAACTGTTGCAGCAAAGTGCTCATCCGGGAAGACAGAGGGATAAGCGTCCATAGCTGGCCGCTCAATTCACTGTCATCATTATCCTTTGCATTGTCCGGCGCATATATTTTTTCTGTATTTAAACCTGAAAAAGCTAATTGCGTTTGCAGGAAAAAGAGGTCATTTTCCTGTAAAACCGCCACTGAACCGATAACCGTCCCTCCCAATAATTCAACCTTAAAATAGTCTGAAGCCGGAAGACCCTTGTTCAGATCAAAATCTATCACAGCATGATCAACAGAGAGCGGCAAGGGACCGAAACCCATATATGCCGACTTGAATGCAATGGCATGTTGTGCGCTGAAACGGTTTTGCAATGCACCGGTGAACTTTGTAACGGCCGCATCTTCGGCGGTAAATGCAATTGAAGAGCCGGCAATCGGTTCAGGCTCAACTTTTAGAACCCTGACGGATAACGGTACAATTTTGCTTTGTTCCGCTTTTATCTCATCTTCTACTGTAATACGATAATCTTTTTTTAAATTTAAATTTGTCTTCAGGCTTTTAACGCTAAATAACTTGCCCAGCTTTACGTTCATTGCCGGGCTCAATGCCCAGGCTTTCAACTTGATATTTTCGTCGGGAACCAGCGTAAGTTCCAGGCCGGTCTCCACCCGGCCGTCAAAGTCCAGGCTTTCAGCAAACCCGGTTAGGTTGGTCTCTTCTGCAACATTCAAAGTCCCGCGAGCAGTGGCGCCGATATACTTTAGCCACAATGGCAACGGCATTTTCAGATTGCGTTTAAAGATACGATCCAGGCCGCTTAATGATAGATCAAAAGTATGCTTTATGTTGGCCGGTTTCAGCTGTGCGACCTGAGAATAAGTTGCTGATTCAAGATAATCATGGGCTCCGGAAACAAGGATGTCGGCATTTAAATGTTTATCAGCAATTATGTTAAAGGGCACTTTGTCAATTCCTCGCAGGAAAATTTTTCCGTCAAATTTTCCTTTGCCGGTTTTGTTGTCAAGGCTGTAGCTTAAAGGCGATCCGGTTGAAATTGACTTGATTTTTAAATGATTACTTTCTGAAACCGTCAGGTCAACCCCCACATCCTGTAGCTTGCAGCCGGCAGCAAACCGGTCTACAAAGCCCAAATCATCTTTGAAGTTGATTGTTAAAGACGCCAGCTTGGCTATTTCTTGCTTATGCGGCAATCTGCCGGCAAAATCCCAATTGAGCTTTGTCCGGCCGGTCAGCCTGATTTTATCATAAAACCTGGCAATAAGCTTCTCGGACAATGGCGTCATGTCTATGAAAACTTTACCTTTTGTCTTAAGCAGTGTTGCAGCCATGTTCTCGGCATCAGCCTCAATATCTGCCACAAGGATGTTGTCAACCGACAGGTTTGCTTTAATTCCCTTGACGTCTGCATTCAGAGGTTCTGTCTCCAGAAGCTCTATTTTATCAATACTACAGCTAAGTTGGGCATCGGTTTTGAAAGGACCGTACCTGGAATTTTCAATTACCAAAGACGGCAATTTTATTTTTAAATCCTTGATTGCAAGCCGGGCATTTATGCCGTCAGGGAACTCAAGCGCTGTATCCAGAGTTTGCTGAACATGGTTGACCGTAAGCACTGACGGTACGCTTATTTCATCAATCGTCAGCGCTTCCTGCACTTTAAAACTTGCCGTTAAACCAACCAGAGGATTTTTAGACTTATGGATTTGATTGGAGCTAACGGTTATGTTTGGAATTGACAACTTCTTGACATTAAAATCCTTTTCTCCTTTAACTAAGATGCTGTCTGTGGTTAAAGATGCCGTCAAACTCATTTGGGTGGGGAAAAAGTCCTTGAGGGTCGATCTGAAGTCCTCAATGGCAAACCTTGTTTTATTGGCTGACAACAAAGGCTTTTGAAATTTTTTGGGAATAAAATAAAGATCGGGCATCTTTAAAACCAGGCCGCGGATGCTGACATCGTTGGGACCCAGCGGCACAGGCCCGGAAAAGCCGGCATTTACAATTTCAAGTATCGGAAAATTTTGCGCGCTATCTTCACTTAATTTTATGCCCTGCGGTATGAATCCACTGGATTTATCAAGCAGTTCACCGATATCAAACCGTATCGATCCAAATTTCAAATCTGCCCGGGGTGCGGTACTGTATAAATTATCAACTGCTCCTTGCCACGCCGCTGTACTTTTTTTTCCCAAAACAAGTGCGCCTTGCTCGATGGAAATTCTTCCCTTGACGGCATCCAGAGTTCCTCTGTTGCTGACATTAAAGTTTAGCGGTCCCAGTGTTTTATCATCTAAAAAACCCTTGGAAAGAGCGATACCTTCACCCTCTAAGGATGTTTTGAAAGCTAACGATTCCTGTGGATTTCCGGAACCGTTAAATATGCATTTCAGATTGCCCGCGATTGCAGTCGACGAAATCTGCGGGGGCATAAAAGGTTTTAATATCCGGGAAAGCTTTGCAAGGTCAAATTCTATCCGGCTGTTCATCTTGAATTTGTTAAGATTGCTGTTGAAGACAAACTTGGCGCCGGGGCCGGTACCCTCCATATCAATATATGCGTCGGTTATTTGCAAGCTTCCTGTGGGACCAAATAAGTTCTTGACGGAAACGTTCAGATGAGCGTCCGTAATTTTTTGGCCGTCAATGGCAATATCCGTATAAGCTTGCAGTGCTGCCGGTTCAAGATAAAGGGACGGTATATCTATATGGACGGCAGCATTTTGCAGTGCAAGCTGTTTGTTTTGTCTGCGATCTTCTGCCCGCACAAAAATATTGTTAAGATGAACCCGGCCTTGAATATCAAAAGGAACGGAAAAGGCCAAATTCTTCAGATCCGGCGGCGCCTGTTCCTTCTCTTTTGTGCCGGCGGGTTTAAATTGTGCCAACAGCATACCCACATTGGTATGCCCGTTTTTGCTGCGGATCAACCCGGCTTCAAGGCCGTCAATTACAAAGTCAAAATGCAGACGGCCGCTTAGCATTTCACCAAAAAATATCTTTATCCGGGCACTCTTGGTACTCAATATCGGTTTGTTTGAAAAAGCCGGATCATCCTGTATGCTGATATTATTAATTAAAATTTCTTCGGTCCATGCCCATTGGAGCTCTTCAATTTGCACGCGGCGGTTTAGGGCGCTTGATGCCCGGCTTTCAAGAAAATCTTTAAACCTTGTTGTGGAAACAAGCTGCGGCAGGAAAACAATCAGACCAACCAGAAAGGATGCCATGATAAGTGCGGCAACACTCAGTACGAGCAGAAGTCTCTTTACGGTACCGCTTTTTGAATCTGATGTGGGATTCTCAATCATGGGTTAAATTGATAAATTCGTAAAAATTTACATTATCTTTCGGCTCTTTAAGCCTACAAATAATGCAAAAAAACTTCAACCTCAATGATCGATAATGTTTACTTGAAAGCTGTCCGGCAGGCGTTCAAGGTTCAGGGTTCAGAAGTTCAGGATGGATTTTTATTAACTTTTACTAACTAGTGCCGAACCTTGAACCTGTGAACCCTGAACCCGTAACGGTTACGGTATCCGAAATAACAGCAGCCTAATTGTCTGGAGTTTCCTTGATATTTTTCCAGTATTTTATGTCTTGACCTTCTTTAAACACATCGATAAGCATCCAGGTCTCACCGGTTTTTGTGTCGATCTTGAACAATTTTTTTTCGGCAAAAACCGTTGTTTTGCTGGTCTGAATCAAGGCCGAGTTGTATTCCGCGTTAAACAATTGAAACCTGTCTTTTGTTTCCGGTTGCTCAGCGCTGTAAAGCGGCCCGGCGGACAACACCAACAAAAAGACGATTGTAAGACAAAAAAATCTTTTCTGCATTTTTTCCTCCCTGGTTTTTGATATTTTTAACATTGAAAAAATATAATTTAAAATCTGATTATCCATTGAGCGGTCTTACAGCGAAAACTCTCCGACCCCTCAAATATTTAGTATGCAAAATGCAGGCGATAATTTGAGATGTCGGCCTGATCTTCTTGCAAGGTGTCAGAGGGGCAGTCGGTAGCAGGTAGAATCAAGTTCGTACAAAACCGAGTTAGACGATTACTTTGCAGGCTTGACGATAGGACTGGCAACATTTTCGCTTTCTACCGGATCACTTT
>JAQBHK010000149.1:0-11427 GCA_032127815.1 Desulfobacterales bacterium | reverse complement strand
TTTCCAAAATATGCTAAATGATGTAAAATGACCCAAAATCTGGAAAGGTCAGATGTAATAATTTCAACAAGTTATTATAAATGAGGAATGTAGGAAGCCCGGAGGCAGTTACTGTTAACCACTAGGTCCGCGGTTCGAGTCCGTGCTGGGGAGCCAAAAATTTACAGGCCGGGATACCCGGCCTTTTTTATTATGGCTTTTTGGATTTATATATTATGTTAGAAGTTGTTCAAAACGTCGATTTAAGGATGCTATATATGTCACAAGACAAAACGCAAACGGAAAGGCAGAACCAGATAATTGCCGAGGTCCGGCGCAACCGAGTGCTTCGGGAAAAGACATACCGGGAGCGAGCGCTGAAACTCTTTCCGCATACATGCGGAAAGTGCGGGCGCGAATTTTCAGGCAAAAAACTTAAAGAGCTGACGGTTCACCACAGGGATCATGACCACGGCAACAACCCCCCTGACGGGAGCAACTGGGAACTATTGTGCATCTACTGCCACGACAACGAGCATTCCCGGCATGTTGATGCGGAATGGTATGGCGCTGAAGTCCCGGACGGAGGTCAGGAGCCGGCCTCCTCTAACAAGCCGTTTGCAGGCCTTGCCGCCTTGCTGAAGAAAAAGGAATAGCTGTCTTAATACTTTTTCAGCTTTCCAGATCGACCTGCCCAAAAATACCCAAAGCAGGATCAACAACGCACTGCTTTCTAATGCCAAGATTGTATTGTATTCCGGTTTTGGCGTTGCCTGCTTAATATCTGTTTATTTGCCGGTTTGTCCCGGAATTCGCAGTTCTTGGGCGCATTCTTCAATAATATCTGCTTCTATTTTATTTTTCTCTACAACATATCCGGTCAGCAGGGCATGATCGCACAAGATGTTAATCAGGCGAGGATAACCTTTGGAAAAATAAAAAATTTCCCGAATTGAATCAGAAGAGAATATGTTTATTTCTGAACCGGCGACCTTAAGGCGGTGACGGATATATTTTCCGGTTTCACTCTCCGTCAAAGGATCAATATTGTAGTTAAGAGTGATTCTTTGCCTTAACGCCCTGTTCCTCTTCTCCCATAAAACATCATTAAATTCGTTCTGCCCGACAAAAAATATATTTATCAGTTTTGTATCCTGCCTCTCTATATTTGATAGCAGCCGTATCTCTTCTAGAAGTTTATGGTCCAGTCTCTGGGCCTCATCAATTATTAGCAACACTTTTTTATTTTTATTAAAGGCACTATGAAGAAAATGACCTAAATGAACAAGAAAGCTCCCCTTGCTGCTAATTTTTTTTTTAATTTGAAAAGCATCGGCAATAAATTTAAAAAAATCCAGCCTTCCCAGGTTGGGATCAGGAATCGTTGCAACAGTGATATTATCACCCAGGCTGTTTACCAGCGCATTAATAAGTGTGGTCTTCCCTGTGCCCACATCCCCGGTAAGCAGGAGAAATCCCTTGTTGTCCATAATTCCATATTTCAAAGTTGCAAATGCCTCTTTATGTTTTTCTCCAAGCCAGAGAAATTCTGGATCTGCACTTATCTGAAAAGGCTTAGCTTTCAATTTATAGAAGGAAAGGTACATGATGCTTTCTGATGTTTGATCATAGATACTGGATATTAATTTTGATGATCTCGTAAAAAATCACGAATTCAACTATAGATGGGCCTTTTTACGACGCCATCAAAGGTTATTAAGAAATTCAAGATCTTTAGCCTGTGTATTCTTGGTACCTATTACAACAACCTCGATCCGTTGATCTTTTGTATTGCGGAAATAGAGGCGGCCTTTGTATGCAAAGATTACCTCTTGGACTGTCTGCCGGCCTTTTCTCCCGAACACTTTTCTTTTTATTGGTACAACCTTGGGGTCTTCGTTAAGCTTGTGGATTATCTCCTCGCTTTTTATTTTCATGTCCTCTGCAAGTTCAATAAAACCGCTAATAGCTCTTTCGTTGACAGATATATTTTTATACAGCGTCGTAAATCGTTTGCGGATAGAATCAAAACCCTTTGCTTTCTGTTTACTCTCTCTTCGTCTTTCCTTGTCAAAAAGTTTCATTTTTTCTTTTAAAGTGTCAATTTCTTTCTGTTTCTCTTTTTGCAACTCAAGGTTGATCTGAATTTTTTCTTCCACCGCAACAATCTCATTTATCATCTCTTCTTCGTTTCTGCTGGTTTTGACCTTCTCATCTTCGAGCTTCGTTTTTATCTTTTCAATTTCGAATGTGAGGTTTTTTCTGTCCTGCACCAGAGCCTTATGTTTATAAATATGATTTTTTTCCAACTCCAGAAGTCGGGCAATCTCAGTGCTTTTTTCCACCTCTTCCCGCTGGCTCTTTTTTATACCGGCCCTATAATAAAGGTATAATATGAACACAGACAAACAAATGTAAAAAGAAATTATTGCGTTTGACAGCAGGGTGTTATGCTCAAGTATTAAGTCAACTTTTACGGTAGGGCCTTCATTCATAAGGTTGTAATTGTCGGTTGCTACTTGCATGGGATCCAACGGCTCCAGAGAACCTTTTTCGTCTTCAAAAACTGCCGGGTATAAAATTGAGCCTCGTTTTGTCGTCACGGCGACATTTGCCTTAATACCCCATGATACCAAGATCTTGCTTTGAAGATAGCGATCTATATTTTTATTTATAGCATCTTTCAGCGTGACACTCCCGTTAAACAACGGATGTGTATCTCCCATATAGATATCTTCAATCTCGTTTGCATACCGGTCATTAAGATGACGCTCTATAGATATTACTGAAAATATATAAAGCACCGGCGGCAAAAGGATGCCTAAAACAAGTATTTTAAACGAAAGGTACTTCATGATTGGTCAGTGCCGCTTGTCTGTTATCCGTTCGGGTCACAGTTCGGATAGTATCTGCCTGGCCTTATCTGCACCGTCATATTTTTCATCCAGGCTGAGGGATTTTTCCAATGCTGCCCTGGCGCTGTCCCGGTTACCTTTTTTATAATAAGCCAGGCCAAGGTGATAATGTACAATTGCATTGTCAGGAATTTTTTCCAGGCTGTCACTAAATTCATTGATAGCGTTATCGTACAATCCTTTTTTATAGTAAACCCATCCAAGGGTGTCCATTACACTGGGGTCATCGGAAAGCTTCTCTTTTGCTTTCCGGGCAAAACTCAGAGCCTCGTCAAGATTCTCGCCTTTTTCTACAAGCAAATAAGCAAGGTTGTTGGCTGCAGGGGCAAACTCGGGGTTGATGTTAAGTGCTTCTCTGTAATGTTTTTCTGAAAGATCAAACCGTTTCTGCATATCGTAAATAGTACCCAAGAGCATGTGGGGACCTGGCTGTTGGGGGTTTTTATCCAAAACGGCCTGGTATTGAGCGATGGCTTTATCCGCTTGCTTTGCCTTTAAATATATTCCGGCCAGAGCATAATACGGTCGCATGAAATCCGGGTTTTCTTGCAAAGCCTGCTTAAAAGATTCTTCCGCTTTTTTTTCTTCACCCTTGGCAAGGTATAGCCCTCCTTTTAAATTGTGGATAATTGCTAAAAGCGCAGGCGTATCTTGTACCTTTTCGATCTACTGGTTACATATTTCAATAGCCGTATCAAATTCCTTTTTTTCGGCATACAAAAGCACAATATTGGTAAACACGTCTATCAGCTTGGGATTGATAGACATGGCTTTTTTAAAGTTTGCCAGAGCAAGGTCATACTCTTTCAGCAAACGCTGCAAACGACCAAGACGAAAATAGCCTGCCGGATTTTGTGGTGCAAGTTCTATCAATGACTCAAATGTCTCCTTTGCTTCCTTGACTTTTCTCTGATACATATATGCATCGCCTAAAATCAGTTTTGCCTGATAATTTGCAGGTTGCATTGATAAAACACCCTCACACTCATTTTGTGCCAAACCAAAATCGCGTTCACGCAAGTAAATCTCGGCTAAAATGAGCTTTGCCTTGATAAGTCCGGGATTTAACTCCAGCGCCTTGCTAAGCGCCGATTTTGCGGTTGCGGCTTCACCCTTGCCCAGGTGGGCAACACCATTAAAATAATGGGCTCTGGCAGACTTTGGCTCCTCTGCGATCAGTTGGTCAAACAAGGCAATTGCCTCGGGGAAGTTGTGTCTTAGCACCAAAAGTTCTCCCTTAAGCATCCGCGTCGGAAAGTACTTCGGCCTTTCCGTTAAAATCGCCGCAACGGATTTTTCAGAATCCTCAATTTTATTGTGTTTCAAATAGAACCTGGCGATTGTATCCTTTATCCGTATATCTTCCGGTTGAAGTTCAAGGGCCTTTTTGTACATGGACAGCGACTTGTCTTCATTGCCGGCAGCATCGTAAAACCCGGCGATAACCATATATGGCTTTGCATTTGCGGGGTCGATCTCAATTGCTTTTAAATACGCCGCTTCGGCCTGGTCCATATTTTCCCGGCTGAAGTAAAAATTGCCAAGGACAATATATAGATCTGCATTTCCCGGATTTGCATCAATGGTTTGCTTTATTTCTGCTTCTGCACGCTCAAAATCATTTTTCTGGATGTACAATCTGAAAAGAACAAGGTGGCTGTTTATATCCTTTGGATCAATAACAATCGCCTGCTTGAGAATATTTTCGGCTTCCGCAAGCTTTCCCTGACGCGCCAGTACCCGGGCCATCCCCAGATAGGCGCGCATCTGCTTGCTGTCGAGTTCCATAATCCTTTCAAATACAGATGCAGCTTCATGTAGGTTTTTTTCCAGATCCAATATGCCGGCAAGCAGGAATAACGCTTCAACATTATTCGGCTCCTTACTTAAAACCGCATCAACTTTCTTGCGCGACTCCTTCAACTGTTTCCCAAGCAGGTAGAAGGTGGCTAGCTTAAGCTGCGCATCTGTGTTTTCCGGCTCAAGCTTTGCAACCATGGAATATGCCCTGAAAGCCTCTTGGGGATTTCCAAGCTTAAGACTGGTCTCACCCAGATTAGCATAGGCCTGGACATATTCAGGGTCAATCTGGATAGCATTTTTGAATTCCAGCTCCGCACTCTTGAATTCTCCTTTTTCAAAATAGGCTTTGCCTTTTTCAAAATGAGCTGTTTTCTTTTCTTCGTCGGATGAGCAGCCGGATATGGCAATACTTGCAAAGCAGACGATGAGAAACAATGGCTTGAAACGACCCATGGTTTACCTCCGTTAACGTTTTGTGGTTTATATTTTCTTTTTCAATTTTGATGATCTCGTAAAAAGTCACGAATTCAACTGCGGATGGCTAAGTAAAAAGGTTTACCCGCCTTTGGCGGCGCCAAAGGCGACCGGGGTTCATATACAAGGCGTAGTATTTTTTCAGGAACAAGGCTATACATGTCGTATGCCGAGTGTCTGAAAAAATATTACAACCCGCCTGAGGCGGACAAGCGCAGTAGATGGGACTTTTTACGACGCCATCAATCCGGCCTGGAAATTACGCGGCCCAATAAGACGCTTAAATCATATATATCGACAGGTTTGGTCAAATAACCTTTTATTAATTTCTTTTTATGCTCATCCAAACCGGCGGCGTGCCGGGCTTCGTAGCCGGAAATTATAATGGTTTTGGCATTAGGATCATACGCCAAGATTTGATCAAGACAGGTAACCCCGTTCATTACCGGCATACCTATATCCATTAGAATAACATCCGGCTGCCAGGTTTTGTATATATCAATAGCCTCTTCCCCGCTGCTGGTAATGGATGCCTTATATCCCAGATTCTCAAGCAAAGCCGGCATTGCCTGTAAAATCTCTATTTCATCATCCACAACCAGGATTTTTTCACCCTTTCCTTGCACAATATCAAAAACATATTCTTTTTTATCCGGTTCCCCTGGAATAGCCATAGGAAAGACGAGTTTTAGGACCGTCCCCGTATTGGGCACAGAATCGATGCTGATCTGCCCTCCATGGCTCTTGATAATGCCGTAGGTTGTGGAAAGCCCCAAGCCGGTCCCCTTGCCGACCTCTTTGGTGGTAAAAAATGGGTCAAAGCACTTTTCAATGGTGTCTTTATTCATGCCCAAACCGGAATCCGAAATCGTTACCTCGGCGATGCTTCCTTTTTGCCGGGCTTCTATGCGCAATTTTCCACCCTTTGGCATTGCATCTCGAGCGTTGGTACTCAAATTCATTAAGGCCAAACTGAGTCCCGAGTTGTCTCCCATTACGAAAAGTGACTCGGGAACATCAATAATGATATCTATCGCCTTGTCGAAGGATTTGCTGATTAACTGGCCCAACTCTTGAATCACAACGGACAGATTAATCTTTTCAAATTCTTTTTTGGTCTGTTTACGGGAAAACTGCAGCAGCCTTTCAACCATCTGGGCGCCATTTTTGACTGAAGTGTTAATACGCGCAGAAATCGCCTGCAACTCTTGTGAATCTCGATAACTCATCTGAATAATCTGATTGTTGGTCAAAATTCCTGCCAGAGTGTTTCTGAAATTGTGGGCCACCCCGCTGGCAAGGGTTCCGATGGCCTCCATTTTCATGACATGCTGGAGCTGCATTTCCAGCCGATTCCGTTTGGTAACATCTGTTATTAATATGATGTTGGTCAAGGGATCATCTTTGACCGGCAGACTCTTAATGGTGATTATTCTATCGTTGACTTCCAGGGGTTTTTTTATGCCGATTTCAGAAGGGCTCCCGGTTCCCGGCTTAAATAATTGTTGCACCCTGGGCTGCAGGGTCTGGTCAAATAGATCTATAAAGCATGAAGCTAAGAGTTTCTCTTGAGGTCGAGCAAAAAAGGAGATGGCGGACGAGTTCGCATAAACTATTTTTTTGTCGAAGACTTCTATAATCCCTTCGGCAATACTCTCTAAAATAGTTTCCAGGTGACTATTCTGGGCAAGTAATTCTTTAGTCACCTGCCGGACATAAATGTCTTCAAGGCCTGCAATCTGTTTCTTTTTACCGCGTTCTTTCGGGGAATCTGAATCTTTCAGCGCATTTAAAACGTACTCCGTCATTTTACCGAAAGGCCCTTTGACGATACACGCATCAGCGCCGATTTGCGTGTAGTCGAGCTCCATCTCGGCAACCGCCGCTGAAACAACCACCAGGTAACAGTCATCCAGATTGCGCATTTTCCGAATGATCTGACAGAGTTTGTCCCCGCCAATTTTAGGCATGATAAGATCGACAAATATAATATCAGGTGTAAAGGAGCTAAGTATGTTCAAGGCTGTGAAACCATCTTTGGCCGAGACGACCTGATGCCCTTTTTTCTCTAAGATGTTGACCAAAAAATTCAACATCACCCGATTGTCGTCCACTACAAGTATTTTCTTTTGCATGATTTGATTCAACCGGTCACCTCATCGACCAAATCCAAAAGAATGTTTTGGAGGTCCGCGATTTCACCGGCCAGCACCTCGCAGATCTGCAGTCCGCCCTCAAACTTACCCTGCAGCCCCATTTCTTCCAGGTTCAGGGCCTTCTGAGCCGCTGCTTCGGCATGAAAATTACGCAACATCCCCTTCAGGGAGTGAGCTGTCTGTTGCAGGCTGGTTGCGTCCTCGGCCTTCAGAGCATCCCTTAGGGCGGTCATCATTGCGGGATAGTCGCTAACAAACAGATCCACAACATACTTAAAAAAGCTCAAATCATGCTCAAAAGTCTTTAGCAGCGCTTTTTTTTCAAATAATGGAAACGTATCCTCATGGGTTTCGGTGTCGGGGACATCACGAGGTTCTTCGTAAGCTTGTGCCTGAATCGCCGCATAAAGCGTATCCGGGGAGATGGGCTTGGAAACATATTCGTCCATACCGGCTTCAAGGCAACGTTCCCGATCACCCTTCATGGCATGGGCGGTCAAAGCAATAATGGGAATATGACCGCCGGTCTGCTTTTCCGCTTCGCGAATTGCTTTGGTAGCCTCCAATCCATCCATCTCCGGCATCTGCACATCCATGAGCACCAAGTCATAATTATTTTGAGAAAATGCCTCCAGGGCCTTTCTGCCGTTTTCAGCAATCATCCCCTCATAACCCCAGCTACCAAGCAAGCGCAAAATGAATTTTTGATTAAACGGTGTGTCTTCGGCCACAAGAATCCGCAGATTGCCCTCCCGTGTGCTGACAAGTTTTTCAGGCTGCTTTATGGTAACCTCGGGTTCAATGATTTCAATGCCAAGGGCAATCATGATTGCATCCAACAAGTCGGAATGTCGTATAGGTTTAGCCACGCTGGCTTTGGCCCCCAAGTCCTGAAGGTCAACCTGGCTTTGATGGTCCGCGGTGGTTAGCATCATAATAATTTTGCCGTGTATATTCTCTTGATTTTTTATCCAGCGCGCCAGGGTAAAACCATCCGATTTAGGCATGCTCGAGTCAATTAGAATCAGATCAAAAGGGACTCTCGCCTTTTCAATTTGCCCCAGAATCTTTTGAGCCTCATCTATTCCTGATGCGACCTTCGAAAACAACCCCCAACTTTCCAGCATTTCCTGGATGATCTCTCGACTGGTAGCGTTGTCGTCCACAACCAGCGCTCTCACGCCTTCAATGTCAATCAAAGGCGACAAACCAGTCGCGTCTTCATCACTTGGTTTAACCAGGAAAGGGATCTCAAATTGAAAAGAACTGCCATGACCCGGCTCACTTTCCAACCAGATCCGCCCACCCATAAGGCCAACCAATTGGGAAGAAACAGTCAATCCGAGGCCGGTTCCGCCAAACCGGCGCGAAATGCTGCCGTCGACCTGCTGAAAGGCGCTGAATATAGATTCCTGCCTCTCTTTCGGAATTCCTATCCCGGTGTCACTGACCGCAAAATGGAGATAAACTCTGCCTTCTTTCTGCTGGTCTTGATTAACAGAGACTACGACTTCGCCTTTGTCCGTAAATTTGATCGCATTACCCACCAGGTTGAGCAATACCTGGCGAAAGCGTGCAGGATCGCCGATAAGACGATCAAACACAATAGCGGGGGATACCCGGTAGGCCAGTTCAAGTCCTTTCTCGTGTGCCTTGATAGCCATTATCCGCAGCGTTTCTCCCAAAAAATCTCTCAAGTCGAAGGGTGTTTCCTCTAATTCCAGCTTGCCGGCCTCTATTTTGGAGAAGTCCAGAATATCATTGATTACAGACAGAAGGGCGTAAGAGGCAGATATGACCACGTCCAAGTCTTCCTTATGCTCAGAGCTCAAGTCTGTTTTCCGCATCAATTCAACCAGGCCTATTATCGAGTTTAAAGGAGTGCGTATTTCATGGCTCATGTTGGCTAAAAACTCGCTCTTGGCTTTGTTGGCGCCTTCTGCAGCCAATTTGGCCTGTTTCAGCTCCTCGGCCTGTTTGCGTTTGGTAACATCTCTTAAAATACCCCTAAATCCTATTTGCTTACCTTGCGTATCTTTAATTGTCGATACCGAGGCTTCAACATAACGCTCGGAACCATCTTGTCTGATAAGCGTCCAATCAAGTGCTTCTGAAGATTGCTCCGTCTGGTGAACGGTATTAAACGTATCAAAAACTTTTTTGGTATTCTCTTCATCCACTGAATTACGAATATTGATTCCGATACATTCATCCTTGGAATAGCCAAGGATTTTACACAAGGAATCATTGGAAAAAGTGAAGTTGCCGTTAACATCTACCTCATAATAGCCGTCTTCAATGTTTTCTATAATATTTCTATACTTTTCTTCGCTGGCCTGCTGAGCATCCTCGGCCTGCCTGCGCTGGTTGATAATGAATTGGGCATGGGACCCAAAGATCATAAAGAAGCACAAGACTAATAAACGGGTAATCGTTATATTGAAATCATACCCGAGCAGGAGTTGCAAAAAAGTGGCGTCGGGTAATATAAAAAATTGCAAAAAAGAATCCAGCAACCAGTAGACTGCAATGAGCCCGAATCCGATAAATACCATTCGAACCGATCGGTGCGAATGTATTGTTTTTTCTGTCATTTTATTTCTCCTTGACTCACACTCAACTTCCAATGCTTACAACCTGGTGATGGGTGACGCTTTTAGGCCTCTTTACTTATGGGTAGACTTGTTGAGCATATCTCTTATTGAGGACTCTGTCTTTTTGGCGAATTTGAAGTGAGGGATTCGCCATTTGACCGCTTTGTTTTTCATTCAAAAAAACTACCCTAACTTTTAGAAAGTTTAGATTTACCACAAACCAAATGATATTGCCAATATTAATATTGACCCATACTTAGGGTCGCAGATTAAAAACATAAGACCTTTGCGTCAGATTTTGGCAATACCGGATTCCGACCCCCGTGACCATCTGAAACGGAACGGAATCGTGGCAAAGGCCCGAAAAAGCCGGATACAAATTGTGTAGCAAATTACATAATTTCACATATTATTATTACCTAAATTACACAAAAAAGCTTTTCCACAGCAATTACCAGCTCCGACAATGATCCCTCCATTTTTGTTTGCTAATATAACATATTAATATAAAGTGAAAAATGGTATATTTAAAAATAATTTGAAATGTCGGTCTGTTTGGCACTACTCTTGCTAGTAATGTCAGTTTAAACATTGTTTTCCGCACACTGGAATAGGTAGGAAAAAGGAGCCAAAAATTAATCTCATACCAACTCCTTCTCCATATGGTTTTAAACATGCATTCTGAACTATGGAGGTTAAATCTAATGCTTGCTAATGGTGGTAGACGTTTGGGAATCGACAGACGCCAAATATCATACCATGGCCACGTTCCGGAGGTGCGCTCCGGCCTTGATCGTAGAAATGCGACTGATCGCAGAGCTGGAACTGACCGCAGAAGAGGAATAGATCGGCGGGGAAACCGTAATGAAGGAGAGAAGGCCTTGGACCTGAGAAGCATAAAAGACCGTAGAGTTTTCTCAGAGCGCAGAGCCGCGTTTGCGTGAATGTATGTCTTTGGTTAAAATCGGTTTTTTTTGAAAGGCCGGTACAGCGGATCACCGACCAGAACCATTTTCCAGGAAAGATAAGGGGTGCTGATTAAGTAGCACTCTGCCAGGCTCAGATAACCATCTACCAGATATCCGAAAAAAATCTCCGGCACGGGAAAGGCCTGTACATAAGGTTCCCCCACAGGTCCGATGGTGGCGGCAACACCCTTTTCAAGCATCATTTTACACCAGACGCGACTGTTTTTACTTTTTAAAGTGGTACACTCACTGCTGGCAATGTGATAACCGATGGCGCCGGGCGACCAGACAAAAGCATCAACATAACGGGCCAGGCTGTACCAGCCGCAATATAGAGCAGCACCCGGACAGGCCCCGGGCGCAAACAGCTCTTTTGTTGTTTCCAGCTTGACCGGCATTAAGGCACTTTTTTTGACACGATCTGCGGCCCGATAGATTGATTGATCATAAAATGCATATCCGGAAAGTTTTTTATCGCCCGGGTCAGGCCAGCGAGCATCAAAATAGGCCGCACCCTTCAGGCCTTTTTCTTCTGTTT
>JAQBHK010000148.1:0-12507 GCA_032127815.1 Desulfobacterales bacterium | reverse complement strand
GTCTTGACACCGGCCTCAAATCCATCTGAAGCCACTTCTGTTCGAAATCCATTGGTCGACAACATTCTGGTAAGCAGTTTCTGAACACTTGCGTCATCATCAACAATCAAAATCTTTTTTTCTTTAAGGAATTCAGCCTGCGAGAGGTGTTCCATCTTTTCACTGATAAAAAATTCCAGATCCTCTTCACGGATTCTATATTGACCGCCGGGAGTGAGAAATGCTTTCAGCTTTCCGGACCTGACCCATCTCCAGAGGGTAACCCTGCTGATGGAGCAATGCTTTGCCGCCTTGGGAATAGAAAAACAATGATCCGTTTCTGGCATTAAGTCTCCTTAATAGGCAAATTGAAGCTTCCGGTCGAGCCGCCAAAGTGGAAGGAGGAAAGCGAGCCCTGTTGCAGCTCAACCCAAACGAATGAAACATGTGAAACACATGAAATAAGCGGCCTCATATGTCAATAAAAATTCAGGTATTTTTATGCTTTTTGTCGCACTTTTTTTATAACACCATATTACGCCTTTATGAATAAGATGCTGGGTGCGGGTTGCGAGTTAAGGGATTCTGGATGCTGGATACTGGATGCTCGTTTTACGTACCTGACCTCTGACCCCTGACCTCTGACCTCTGACCTCTGAAATCCGACCTCTGATTAAGGGGGATAGCCGGTTATCTCTCGAATACGCTCGTATAAAGGCTTGAGGCGTTTGTACATTTTTTTATATACATCATGATAAAGGGCATCATAAAGTTTATGATGCTCCATGTTGGGCTCAAACACCCGGCCCATTCGGGTCATGCCTTTAACCGCTGATTTAAAATCGCTGTAAAATCCGAGCCCTACAGCGGCATCGATAGCAGCCCCGAGCCCTGATGTTTCATATAGGTGCGGTCTGGCAGCCGGCAGGCCGAATAAATCTGCCGTAATCTGCATGGCGTTTTTGCTTTGACTGCCGCCGCCCGACACCCGCAGACTGGTGATAGGCACACGGCTGCGCTTTTCGATGCGTTCCTTGCCTTCCCTTAGAGCGTAAGCCAGCCCTTCTATAATTGAACGGTAAAGATGAGCCCGGGTATGGACTTCACCGAATCCTATAATCGCACCTTTGGCTTCCGGCCCCGGCAATTTCAAGCCCGGTGTCCAATACGGCTGGAGTATCAATCCCATGGAACATGGCGGCACATCCTCAACAAGTTTTTCGAAAAGTTCTTCAGTCTCCACACCCTGCTTGGCGGCTTTCAGCTGTTCCGGATGGCCAAACTCCTCCTTGAACCAGTTGACCATCCAGTAGCCGCGAAAGACCTTTTCCTCAATCGTATAATACTTCGGAACTGCAGATGGGAACGGAGGAATCAGCGGTATGGGCTCAATATACTTTTTATGGGTTATATTTATTGTAGCTATAGTGCCGTAGCTGAGACACCCCACGGAAGGTTCCAGGCTCCCTGATCCGATGACTTCACAGGCCTTGTCTGCCGCCGCAGCTATCAGAGGCAAACCTTGCGGGATGCCGGTCTCTTTAGCGGCGCCGGGGGTGATACTCCCGAGCATCTCGCCGGGTTGTATAAGCTCGGGTAACATTTTTCTATCGACGGGCATACACCGCCACTTCCAATCCCAATCCGGCGCCCAGCGCAAATGTTTGTAGTCAAATGGGATGTAACCTACCTGACAGCCGATGGAATCGACAAATTCCCCTGTAAGCCTGTGGGTCAGGTAACCTGAAAGCAGCAGATATTTGTGCGTATTCTGCCACAGGTCCGGTTGATGTGTACCAATCCAATTCGCTTCCGCTTCAGCCTGAAAATAGGCGATGGTACCGCTCAAACGGACCAGTTTGAAAAAAAGCCCCCAGAGACCGCCCAACGGAAGCAGTCCGCTGGTTTTACGCTGATCCAGCCACAGAATGGCCGGGCGCAGCGGTTTGCCGTCCGGGTCTACATTTATAACCGTGCCCCTCTGGGTGGTAAGGGCTACACCGGCGATACGTTCTTTGTCCACCAGTCCCTCTCGCCAAAGGTGCCGGCAAGCTTTACACAGTGCTTGCCAAAAAACTTCCGGATTCTGTTCAGCCCAACCCGGCTGATCCGAAAAATAAGGATCAAACACTACCTGCTGCCTGGCCACAAGATTTCCCTTAAGGTCAAAGACCAATGCCTTCAAGCTTTGAGTCCCGTTATCGATGGATAGTATGAGATCTTTGTTTTTCATTTTCAGTTAGGGAATAACTTGCGATAATAAAACTTTAAAAATTCTATGAATTTCAAGATTAAAGACTGCTGCTCTTCACAAATTTCATCAATTATTCTCTCCGGAAGTGAGTAGGCATGCTTCCATTGGTCAACATACATTTTTATTTCTTGCTTCCACTGCTTCCTCCCCCAAGGCAGAACGGGACTGCAAAGTTCCTGGATTCGTCTAAAATACGCTTTTCCCCCGCAAGGTGTCAACAATCCGATACGCACGCGTCTTAAAAGCAAATCGGAAAGGTGGCGCACCTGTTCATGCTTGGCCGCAAAAGGCAGTTCCGCCCAGAGTGTGTTCGTACCTGGAATAACGGTAAGGTCTTCAGGAGCTGCCGTTCGTACCATTTCATCGGCATCTTGACCGTATCTTCCAAACAGTCTTTGCCACATCTCCCGGGAAAGGCCATAGGACTCTTCCGGTGCCTGGGGAACCGGCAAAAAAATGGGATCATTAGGATCGGGGAATTTTACCGGTGGAAAAAAAGACTTGGCCGCGATGAGGGCATCCAAGGCCAGTTTGCGGAAAGTCGTAAGTTTCCCTCCGGTTATCGTCACAAGTCCGTTATCTTTCCAGACGACATGCTCGCGAGACTCTTCTGAAGGCTCCAGCTTGCCTTCACTTAAAATCGGCCTGACGCCTGCAAAAGTAGCTAAAATGTTTTTCGGTGAAATATCAAACGCTGGAAATAGCGCCCTCAAACCTTCCAGCAGGTACAATACTTCTTCTGTGGAAACAGCCGGCTCAAAGGAGAGATCGGCCTCGTGGTCAAGATCTGTGGTTCCGACCAGAACAATCCCTTCCCACGGGATGGCAAAGACAGCCCTACTGTCAACCGGATGGATGAAGCTGATGGCATAATCTATGGGCAGCACCCGGTAAGGAAAGATCAGATGACTGCCGCGCAAAGGACGCAAATGAAGCTTGGGATCGGGCGACGGATGCAGTATTTCCGCCCAGACGCCGGTAGCATTAATGACCGCCCGGGTTACAAGTGTTTGAACTTTACGTGTCTCGGTATCTTCCGCTTCGATTCCAACGACTTCCCCTTGTGAATTTCGGATAATTTTGGTAACCGTTGTATAATTCAATGCCCGGCCTCCGAATTGAACCGCTTCGTTAATCAGACGCAGTACCAGTCTGGCATCATCAACCTGAGCATCAAAAAAAATGAACCCGCCGACAAGCCCTTTCTGGTCGATATGCGGCAGGAGTTTGATGAAGTCAGCAGGGGCGTAAAACCGGTGCTGACGCTTATGGGCAATCAGGTCATATATTGAAAGGCCCGCTTCCAGGACCCATCTTCCCGGCCCTCTATCTTTATATATAGGAACCATAAACTCCAGTTGCTTAACAAGCCCGGGAGCATCTTTGAGCAGGCGTTCACGTTCTTTTACAGCATCGCGAGTCAGTAAAAACCTTCCCTCCTTAAGGTAACGCAATCCGCCGTGTATCAGTTTCGTAGAGCGGCTTGAAGTTCCCCAGGCAAAATCTTTCTGCTCCAACAACAGCACCCGCAGGTTCATCCGGGCGGCTTCACGTAGAATACCTGCACCGGTGATTCCGCCTCCAACGACGATCAAATCCCACTCTTCCGGCAAGGTCTCAAAATTCATGGATCTCGTTTGCCCCGCATATTTCAGGCTGGCGTTATAAAATTCAGATGGAATTTGTTTCCTGACCCCCGACCCCCTTGGCACGACGTAGCTTCAGCGTAGGCGGCTGAACCTGGAACCAATCTTTTTAGGTAGAACACAGATGACACATATTTTGCGGATTTTCACGGATTTTATATTATTTTATCTGTATCTGTGTAGATCCGTTTTAATCTGTGTTATCCGCGTTCCATTGAACCCGGAACGCAGAACGTTGAACCTGTGAACGCCCATTAGAGGTCTAAGGCCATTTATACAAGGTAAATAACGAGGTCTGAAGCTACACATAGGAATTGCAATGAAGGTAACGACCAAGCTCGATACTGTCTGGCCGCTGATGGTGGTCAACCCGCCTAAGGCACAAATTCTTCAGAAAGAATTGAAATCCGGTTTCCCTTCCCAAAAGCAACAGGATACAGTGACCCTTGATAAAGTCATAGAACGCCGGGTTGGCGCTCCCCATGAAAAGGGAATACTTGTGGATTTTTATATTTAATTGGAGGTGAAACAATGCAAAGGTTGAGACAAAAACTTGGAGTCTTAGCTGTGTTTTGTTTGATCCTGTGCATGCCGGTTCTGTTATCTGCCCAGGATGAAGGCAATAAGTATCAGATTCCTGAAGGCGTGTATATAAAATTGACCAAAGATTTCTATGAAGCTTTAAAAAATAACGGATCCGGGGGAGCCAAAGTCTATACCAATGATCCCTCGGATGAATATTTAAAGCAGATCGCTATTTCTACTAAATTTATGGTTGAAACCAACCTGGAAATTTTAAAACAACAGGAAAAAATGAACCAAATGCTTGATTCCCTCTTAAAAGGCAGGGAAAAATAGGGATGACCGTTCACAGGTTCCAGGTTCCCCGTTCAAAGGTTAATGTTCCGGGTTAACCTTTAAACCCTGAACCCTGGTCGCTAACGGCGCCGTCAAAGGCGGGCAAATCTCCTAATGTCTGCAAAAAGAGTTTACTCTCGTTTAACAAGTCCTTCACTGATTGCAGCGGCTTTCCCGGCATCCACATATGAAAGTATTTTTCCAACGTCGTCTCCTTTCATGTTGGAAAGAAGTTCAACCGCCAGGTTTTTGTCCAGTTTTTCAATCAAAATCGCTGCACTCTGCGGTTTCATGGCCGAATAAACTTTTATAAGGTGTTTCAGTTTCTTGGTCTCAACTGCCTCTTTGCCGGCTATTTCCGATCTGATTTCATTCCTTAATTGCGTAAGCTTTTCAAGTTTATTGTTTAGCTCTTGCTGAATGGCAACAAGTTCAGCCTTCTTTACACCAATTCTCTTTTCTTCTGCTGCCAGAGCGGCCTTTTGGGTGTTAAGCAATTTCAGGTCGAGTTCATCTTCTTTGCCGACTTGAGCATCCTCTTTGACCGCCTTTTCCGTATCTTTTTGCATCTCGGCTGCGATAGCATCGGTTTCCATAAATATCGAATCTAAACCAACCTGGTATAGTAAAACGGAACCCAATATAAGTTTTACCGCAATCAAGAAAGTCAGCAAAATCTGTGTCGACAGCTTCATGCGCCTAAAGATCGAAAGAATCTTTTTCGGCAGCTTCATATCTTTGCCTCCCTTCCAATTAGAACAATTTCATCTAACGTTTTTTGGTCCTTTTTTACCAGGGTCTCTTTGTATTTTTTATGCTGTATCTCTTTTAGGATCTCCAGGGACTTTTTATCTATCGATTTCTTTTTTAGAACCACCTTTTTAGCCAGCACCTGCTTTTCCCCCTCTATGAGGCTGGTATGAGCGTTTTTAAGGCCGTCATCCAATCCTTGCAGAAAAATCTGATAGATTTGATACCTGGCAACATCCATCCCTTTAACACCTTCATCAATACATTCTGCGGTAATCGCTACTTTTTTTTGGAGCAACTTTTCAATTTCCTCTTTCATTCTTTTACACTCATTGCTGGCAACGGAGAGATCTATCTGCGCCCTTCTCATCAGATAGCCTCTGTAATCAAGTATCTTATCAAGCCGAAAAGCAAATGGCCTCATCGTTTATTCTTACCCTTTTAATCTAACAGTGCTTTCAAACTTTCAACACTCGCTTTAAAACTTATATTTTGATGAATATCCTGTTGAAGAAAAGTATTAATCTTGCCGATCATCCCTTTGGCATAATCTATCCGCGGATCGCTGCCGTCCACATATGCGCCTATATTAATCAAATCCTCAACCTCTCTATAAGTGGCTAAGACTTTTATCAGCTCCCTGGCTTTAGCAAGATGTCCGTTATCAACAATATCAGTCATAACCCTGCTGATACTGGCCATGACATCTATAGCTGGATATTGTCCCCTGTGGGCCAGGTCCCGGGATAAAACGATATGCCCGTCAACGGTCGATCGAACGGCATCTGCAATCGGTTCGTTCATATCGTCGCCTTCAACAAGAACATTGTATATCCCGGTAATGCTCCCTCTCTTTTCAATCGTTCCGGCTCTTTCCAGCAGTTTTGGGATCTGCGTAAAAACGCTCGGAGTATAACCCTTGGCCGAAGGGGGCTCTCCGGCAGCCAATCCAACCTCTCTCATTGACATGGCAAAGCGGGTGATAGAATCCATGATGAGCATAACATCCAGGCCTTTATCTCTGAAATATTCCGCCAGAGTAGTGGCCAGATGGGCCCCTCTTATCCTGACCAGCGCAGGTGAATCGGATGTAGCGACAACAACGATAGATTTTTTCAGACCTTCTTCACCCAAGTTCCTTTCGACAAATTCTCTGACTTCTCGGCCGCGTTCGCCGATGAGTGCAACCACGCTTACATCGGCAGATGTGTTCCTGGCTATCATGCCCATCAAAACACTTTTGCCGACACCCGATCCGGCCATGATAGCAATGCGCTGGCCCTTTCCTATTGTATGTAAGGCATTGATAGAACGTATACCGAGATCCAGATGATCCCGGATAATCTCTCTTTTTAAAGGATTTTGGATATTCCCGTAAATCGGATATTCCTTTTGCGATCTTATCATCCCCTTGTTATCTATGGGTCGACCCAATCCGTCCACGACACGGCCTAAATATGCATCTCCCACGGGAACGGTAGGCTTTTTGCTAATATCGACAATCCGGCTGCCAGGCTCTATCCCTCTCATTTCACCAAAGGGCATCACAATAACCCTCTGATCATTAAACCCGATCACTTCAGCCTGAATGTTTTGACCGTCGGAATTTTTGATAGAGCAGAGGCTCCCGACGCTCAATCCGGGACCACTTGCTTCGGCAACAATTCCGGCAACCTTGACAATCTTGCCTTCTAATTTGAAAGGCTGGCACGAAGTTATGGCCTCTAAATATTTACCCCAATTACTGTTTTGTTCAAGTTCAATCATGTGTAATCAAATTTTAGAATAGTTTAGCCACACAGGCACTAAGATTAATATATGCAACCGTCATTTGTCACTTGTCATTGGTCCTTAGAGCGCTGCGCTTGAGAAGCACTTCGTTTGAGGAGCGGCCTGGCGGCCTTGAAGAGTATTGATAAAAAGACTTCCCCCTTAAGCGAAGCGATCCTAAAGCGAAGCGCTCCTCAAGCATAGCGCTCTTTTTACCACCCTGTTCTCCAGAGCTTATTGAAAAGCAGCCAAGTTTTCATCCAGGCTTTGGCGAATCTTTTCCAATTGAGCCTCAACTCTGGCATCCACATCACCACCGGGCGTCTCCAAAAAACAGCCTCCCCTGGAGATGGATTGATCGGAACTGATAATAATCGATTTAACCTCATTGAATTTTGCAAAAAGATCCGGTCTCAATTTTTCGACAAAATCGTAATCTTTGGGGTTCACTCTAATTACAATTTTGCTCATTTGAACCGATATTTTCAAGGCCTTGAGAATAGTATCTTTAACGGTACTTTCATCAAATTCTATCTGATGACAAACAATTTTCCCGGCAATGGCAAAGATAAGGTCTAGTATCTCTTTTTCATGCTGTTTGATAATTTCATCTTTAAGAGGGATCGACTCCATAAAAAGGTTTTCTATTTTATCAACGAGTTTTGCGGCTTTTTTCTCCCCCAGTTCAAGGCCGTCTTTTTCACCCTGAGCAAATCCTTTCTCATATGCCTCCTGCTCCAGTTGAGCTGCCTTTCCTTGAGCGTCTTTTATGCTATTTTCATCGGCAATTCCCTTTTTTTGATTGCCGCTACCGAACGCAATGGGGATAAACTCCGAACCAATCGTATGGGTACTTTGCAGATATTCAAACGGTCTGTGATCCTTTGCGATTCCAGAATCAAGAGGTTCAAAGGTGTCGCTTTTGTATGCCCCCCGATCATGACCTTGCTCATTCATCTTTGTTCAATCCCCTTTTATACAAAAACATCCTCCTTGCCTTTAGTCAGAACGATCCGACCCTCTGCTTCAAGTCTCTTGGCTGTTTTTATAAGTTCCTGCTGGGCCTCTTCAACCTCACTCAGCTTAACCGCACCCATAACCTCCATATCCTCCCGGAGCATTTCCGCGGCCCGCTCGGATAAATTACCAAATATCTTCTCTTTCATCTCCTCTGTGGCCGTTCGCAAAGCTTTTATCAGCAACTGATTATCAACATTCTGCAAAATATCGCGAAAATTTTTATTATCAAGCGCCAAAAGATCTTCAAAGACAAACATTTTTTGTCTAATCATCGCCGCCAGCTCACTGTCCTCATTTTCAATGTAGCTCAGCACTATTTCTTCAGTTTTTCCATCAACCTCATTTAAGATATCGGCCAGTTTCTCTATACCATCAAATTTCCGCGAGGCTGTGCCAATTTTGGAAAGATCCTTTCTGATTATCTCATCAAGCTCGCTAACAATTTCCTGATCGACCTGACCGATTTGCAATAACCTGTAAGAAATGTCAGTCATAACTTCCTCTGAAAATAATGATATTACTTCCGCAGCTTTTTCGTTCGGAAGATAAGAAAGGATCAAAGCAATCGTTTGAGGATGTTCTCCCTGAATTATACTCAGCAGGTTCTCTGATGATATATAGGCCAAATCACTGAATGGAACCGTTTTGCTCTTGCTGCCTATGACCTGGAACACTTCTCTGGCGGCATCTTTACCTAATGTTTTACTGACGATCTCCTTTAAAAAATCTTCTCCGGAAAGAACCAGGTTGGCATTGCTGTCAAAATTTTGAAGAAATTCATCCATAACTTTTTTAGACACATCGGCAGCAATATAATTGATCTCCGACATATATTTTCCGAGCTTTTTCATGCTGGCCTCATCCAGTCCTTTGAAAAAATTCATGGTGTATTGTTCACCCATTGTGAGCAAAAAAATCGCCGCTTTTTGAGGACCACTCAAATTTTCTGGATTTATATTACCGGATGCCATTATTCGTTTCCACCTATCCAACCTTTAATAAGTTGTTGCGCTTTCTCGTTATTGTCCGTGCTTATTTTCATAATTCTTTCTATTTGTCCCCGGGCGCTTGTATCGGTAATCTGCTCATGTTCGCCCCCCGGATCTCTTGACAGTTGCGCAGTCTTGATACTGATATCTTCGGCGAGGTTCTTCATACTCTTCATCAAAGGTCTGATTACTAAAACAAACAGGATGGCCGCCAGCAAAAGATTAATGATTGTTTTTTTATAGCCCAACACCTGTTTGAGTATACCTAACTTACTGCTTTCAGCTTCTGGCGGCAGATCTTCAAGCCCCCTACCCGAATCCACAAAGGAAATCGAACTTACCGTAACTTGATCTTCCCTGTCCTCATTATATCCCATGGCTTTTTTGACTATTTCATCGAATTTTATCAATTCATCTGCACTTCTGGCGACATAGGTCCTTTGCAGTGTTCCATCTTGTTGCTTTTCTGTTGTGTAGGTCCCGTCTATTATTGCCGCCACCGAAAGACGTGTAATTGTTCCGGCCGGTTTTAAAATTGTTCTGGTAATTTTATTGATCTCATAATTGGTGGCGACATCTTTTTTAATCATACCATTCTGGAAGCCACTCGCAGACGACACAACCCCTCGTCTCTGATTGACCACGTCCTGCCCGGCCTGGACGTCTTTTTCGCCGGACTGTGCCGATTCTTCTACGTTCCTTGTACTTCTGACAGCTGTTGTCGACGGATCATATTCTTCCTGGTTCAAGGTGATTTTATTGAAATCAACCTCAGCATTGACCCTTACAATAGCCCGGCCGGCACCGGCTATTCCTTCCAGCATGGTCTGAACACTCTCTTTGATTTCATTTTCAACATTCCTTTTATATTCCAGCTGTGCATTGCTCAAAAGCGAAGCCGCTTCACCTTTGCCTTCGCCCTTAAAAATCAGCCTCCCTTTTGTGTCTACAACTGTAATCTGGCCTGCCTCCAGCCCTTCAACCGCGTTGGCAACCAGATGCACAATTGAGGCAAGTTTATTCGCCGGCAAGCTTGCACGCAAATCCAACTGAATTGAAGCCGATGCCGACTTTTCATCTTCGACAAAAAGTGACGCTTTCGGGACGACGATAAATACTCGGGAACTAATTACCTCATCAAACTGATTTATTGTTCGGACCAGCTCCCCTTGCAAAGCCCTCCTGTAATTAAGCTCCTGGACAAATTTAGTAGTGCTAAAATCACTCTTATCAAATATTTCGTAACCGATACTCCCGCTTTTCGGCAGACCTTCGCCTGCTAAGGAAAGGCGCAGTTCGTAGACCTTTTCCGTCGGAACCATTACTATCGTTCCGTTAGCCTCAACTTTGTATGGAATATTGCGCTCCTTGAGCTTTGTGACAATCACACCCCCGTCCTCAGGGGAAAGATTGTTAAACAGAACCTGGTAATCTTCCTGATTTCCCAGGTAGAATATACCCGCAAACCCTGCCACCAGCAGAACAATAATAAAGACCATGCTGATCTTTTTAGAAAGGGGCAGCGCCTTTAAAAGGTTGGCAAATTGATTGATTGAATCACTCATGCTTAAATTTTCCCTTTATTTGAATTCATCCCGCGCTGAAAGCAGCGCGTGATGAATTCAAATTTAAAATTGCATGTGTATTATTTCTTTGTAGGCTTCTATGGCCTTGTTTCTGATTGCAAGAAAAAGGCGCATGGATATCTCCGCCTTTTGCATGGCTATCATGGTTTCATGGATATCGGCTTTTCCTTTTAAAAGATCCATAATCGATTTGTCAGCCTCTTTATCCATGCTTTCGACCCGGTCGATAGCTCCTTTGATCACTTTACCAAATTCCGATGTATTTTCCTGTTTTTGGTTTTTATTAAGCTGAATGGGGGCTTGTCGTAAATTTCCAATCCTTAAATCACTCATTATTTATCTCCCTATTTCAAGAGCTTTGAGGACCATCTGTCTGGTGGCCTTGATGGCCGCAATATTGGCCTCAAACGCCCTTCTGGCCATCAGCATGTTTGTGGTTTCCACAATAAGCTCAACATTCGGTTTAAGCAGGTACCCGTCTTTATCCGCATCGGGATGACTGGGATTATAGACCTTTTTAAAAGGGCTTTTATCTTCGATAATCTGCTCGACTTGCACTCCTTCAACTTGCCTGCCCAAAATATTCTGGAAACTCTCATTCATCGATTTTGACCTAATTACGACCATCTTTCTACGGTAAGGCCCGCCCTCATCTGTCCGGGTTGTCTCCATATTAGCAAGATTGCTTGCAATAATATCCATCCGTTTCCTCTGAGCATAAAGGCCCGAGGCACTTGCCTCAAGAGTCATCAAAAAATCCATGCTAGCGCCCTCCCTGGTTGATAACTTCTCTTAGTATTGCCATTTTTCTTAAAAGAGCCTCAACGGAAGTTCTGTATATCAAATTGTTTTGGCTCAATTTCGTCATTTCCCTGTCGATATTGAGCCAATTATAGCCGTTCCATTCGCCTTTTTCCTCAATAGCTTCAACCCCGGCGCCACCGCTTTGCTCAAAATCGATATGCCCGGGATTTGTCCTTGCCAAATTAATTTCTTGTCCTGATTCCAGCACCCGATTCAAAGCGGCCTTAAAGTCGATATCTTTGGCCCTGTATCCGGGCGTATCTATGTTGCTTATATTACTTGCTATGTGAACATGCCTCTTTTGACTTAGGCCGATTGTGCGCTCTAAGGCTTGAAATGTTTTACTAAAAGATAATTTGTCCGGCATTCTGTTCTCCTTACTTCAATGCAATAATATTATTGTGGGCGTTTACAGGTTCAAAGTTACCCGTTCAAAGGTTTACCCGCCTTTGGCGGCGCCGTAGGCGACCAGGGTTCAACGTTCTGGGTTCTGCGTTAACCTCTGAACCTTGAACCCGAATAATCAATTGTTAATTATTAACCATTATTTCCTGAACCTTTGAACCCTGAACCCTGAACGGTTCCATATTTTTCAAGCTCCCTGCAGGCCGCCCGCGACGGGCCAAAATGTTCAAATCGACGAAAGAGACGCTTTATTTATACTTAAAGCAATTTGCATGCCTTTTTATTGCTCTGCCATCGTTTTTTTGTACTCATTGAGCTTATTTCTCAGCGTCCGCACACTTATACCTAAAATTTCGGCTGCATGGGTTCTGTTTCCATTTGTCTGATCCAGAGCGACGAAAATTACATTTCTCTCCATCTCTTTTAAAGGCAATGCGTGGATAGAG
>JAQBHK010000147.1:0-3617 GCA_032127815.1 Desulfobacterales bacterium | reverse complement strand
CTGCCACACCGCTTCCTCGAAAAGTCAAAGGGGGGGGTGGGGGCTATATTCTTCGAGGCGTTTCCAATCCAGCCGATCATGCTTCAGGTGTTAGCGGCTCCGTGAAAATGCTATAAAAGCGGCGGTTTAAAAATGTGGCCTTTTGGGGCCAAGAAAAAAAGTAGGCCGCCAGAGCCATTTCATCTCCGGCGACCAATCAATAAAGCATCAATCCTCGATAGCTTCTTTCATCCGATAGCTTTTTCCCTCGATGACGACAGTTTCAGTGTGGTGCAGCAAGCGGTCAAGCAATGCTGAAGTCAGTGTGCTGTCGTTGTTAAAGATCTCCGGCCAGTCCTTGAAGGCACGGTTGGTGGTAATGATCAAAGATCCTTGTTCATAGCGGTGGCTGATGATCTGGAAGAGCAGATCCGCACCGGTTTTATCGATCGGTAGGTAGCCGAGTTCATCCAATATCACCAGGGCCGGTTTGTGATATTTTTTCAGTTCCTGTTTCAGCCGACCAGCTGATTGTGCAACCGCCAGGTTATTAATGGCATCAACCGCGGAGCAAAAGAGCACGGTATGCCCCTTTAGGCAGGTGTGGTAGCCGAGAGCCGTGGCCAGATGCGTTTTTCCCAATCCGACGCCGCCGAGGAAAATCACATTGCTTTTTTCAGCGACGAACCGGAGCCTGAACAGATTTTTTACCTGGAGTTGGTTGATTTTTTTCGGCCAGGACCACTTGAACTGCTCAAGTGTCTTGATCTGGGGAAAGCGTGCGGCGCGGATGCGTCGTTTCGTAGCACGGTCGCCTCGCAGATTGGCTTCAGCGGTGGCCAGTTCTGTCAAGTAATTCACATGCGTCCATTGTTTTTGTGCGGCCTTTTTTGCCAGTGATTCATAATTTTCGCGCATATAGGACAGCTTGAGGTAGCTGAGCTTTTTATCAAGCCCATTTTTCGTATTGTCGGTTGTTGTCATTATGAGTCCTCCTCAGATTTTTTTTAAAGATTTGTTGTAGATATCCATATCCGGTTTTTCGACGGTAATTTCCAGCAGGTCTTGTCTGCGGGTAAGGTGTAGGGCACTGGGTTCGGGAAGCTTACGGGCACGTTGTTCGAGCAGATTGGCGATGTATTCGCAAGAAAACGCCTGGAAGGCAAAAGCATCTTCCATGGCCCTTTGCACGGACTGATCGCCGTAAATTTCGCTCAAGGCAACAATTTGTCGGATATGATGAAGCGGATTCATTCGACGCTGTTCAAGTTGTCGGTAGTAAGCGTCGGCCTTATCGGACAGGGATAGAAAGCGCATGAAAATTTTCTGATCCCTGGCCTTTCTGCGCTGGGCCAGAAGCGCTTTGGGGTGATCAGGCAGTTCAATATCCTGTTGCCTATCGTAGTTTCGGACATGCCGGGCAACCAGTTTTTCCCGATGATAAATACAGAGCCGGTCCGGGTATGTCTTTAGCGTGAGCGGGGCACCGGCATATTCTGCAGGCACACTGTATCGGTTGCCGTCCATGGCCACACGGAACTGCCTGGATGCCCTGACTTGATCGATGGTGGCAATGTCGTAAGGATATGACGGCAATTGGGTCATGGATTGCCGTTCTTGCTGGAATCTGTCTACAGGCCTTTTACCGGTTTCGCCGTGAACCCGAACGTTTGCCACGGTATTGAGCCAGTGAATGGCCGCCGGGTTGAGCGCATTAAAATCCGGGATATCAAGACCAGAAAGAAAGTTTTTTTTGACATAACCAACACCGCTTTCAACCCGTCCCTTTTCATTGCCCTTTCCAACGGCACAGGGCACAATGGTGAACCCGTGGTGATTGGCAAAATCAAGATATTTAGGATTGAAGACGGGATCTTTGCCGACAATGCGTTTGAGCACGGCTGATTTCAGGTTGTCGACCATGACCTTACTAGGAACCGCGCCAAACCATTCAAATGCATTTTGATGACAACCCAAAAAATGTTCCATGGTTTGTGAGACGGTAAATTCCACATACATCATCCGGCTGTAGCAAAGTACCATGATAAAAAAGCTCAGTCTTCGTCTGGTTTCTCCGACACCGACCGACCCATAGGATCCCCAATCGACCTGGGCACATTCACCGGGAGCAAACGACAGCTTCAAAAACGCCTTGATCTTCGGTGGCCTGACCTTTCTCACATATTCTTTGACAATGGTGTAGCCGCCATCAAAGTCGTCTTCCCTCAGTCGCTGGAAGATCTGAGCCGCCGTGTAAGGGTGGGCTTCCAACATACGCATGATTTGCACTTTGAACGGATCAAGTTTGCTGGCACGTCGGGGCGACTTTCTTTGTTGATATTGCGTTTGACCGAGCCATTTTTCAACCGTCCGATAATCAAGGTTCAGCTCTCTTGCGATCTGGCTGCATTTAAGGCCGTGCTGATCTTTGTACACTTTGATTTTCACAAAGGTTTCATAATCGATCATGATGTGCCCTCCCTGGCCATTTCGAGGATGTCGCCCAAAGAGAGCAGATTGTCTATGTTCGAGCGCGGTGCCGGTTTTTCACGTTCAAGCCTGTCCAAGGACAACACCTGATAAAGCGGTTTTTGCCATGCGATCAGCCCAATGCGAATCAAGTCAGCTCTGGACTCGTTCAGAGTGTTTTGGTCCATGGACAGGAACTTGATGATTGATTTGTCGCCGTAATAGCTCAGCCCCTTTGCATCACCGACGGTGACCAAAAAAAGATACAGTGCGGCTGCTGTGTGGCTGCAGTTTTCAATGTGCCGATCCCGGACCAGGCGGTGATCGATCCAACTGAAGTGCCTGGGGACTTTCCGGATCCGTTCGGCAACGATGGGAACCTTGGATACCATAGTGACCTCCTTTGCTGTGGGTTAAATTGGTGACAATATCCTGCCCCAATTTTTGCAGACACTGGAGGGTCATTACCATGTCATCTTGCAACGCATTTCCGGTAAAGTTTGAGATTAACCCAAGCAAAACAGGTGGTTGTGAGATTAAGAGATCTTGTAACGCATCGTGTGCAAATTTGACATTATCGTTATTATTTTCGGTAGGTTGTGAATTTAAGGAATCTTGTAACGCATCTTGCTTGTTTTTCGACTTTGTGCGCCAGTATCCCGGGTTGGCCTCCCGCCACTGCTGAACCCGCTTGACGTTTTCCGGCCCGCGAAAGTAATCTTGGTTCTCGGGTTTTGCCAACCAACGCTTCTGGCTTGCCGCTTTGCTGGCTTCGCGGCATTCGGGTTTATGGCAATATTTCTGACGCTTGGCATTGCGAGGATCCGGTATGAATAAATCTTTGCAATTACAACACTTTTTCCTTTTGATACCTGTCATTGGCAATCTTCCTCCTGATTGCCAATGCTAACAAAAAAAAGATGATTGTTGTTTCGAGAATAAAACGGGGAAAAGAAAAAGGAAGAAGATAAGAAAAGTTTTTAAATCTAATCTTTGGGAAGAAAATACAAGCTAAGAATAAAACATTTTCAAACCGCCGAATTTATTACATTATCATGTCGCCCCTGACAACCCTGGAAGAAGCGACAAAAGGTTTGTTGGCACTCGGGTTCAACCTGGGTTCCCAACGGATTACTGTCGGCTTGCTGATTGTTTCAGCCGGCATCCTT